>JADLCA010000347.1 GCA_020847495.1 Candidatus Hydrogenedentota bacterium
CACAGCCCCGCCAACACGCTAGCAAGGTTGCCCTCCAGATTCAATCGGCGCGGGCGGCACTCGTTTCCGCATGCCCAGGCATGCGGTGACCGCCGGACAACTCAAGGTTCATCTCCGGGCCTTTAGGGAATCGCGAATACCAAGCTCTGCCGGGCTCTTGTCCAAGAAGAGCAGCTCAAATTCCCACCAATCACCGCCTCCGGGAGCATCTGACAGGAGGATCTCCACCGTAAAGCCATTCGCCGCGGAGGGCTGCTCCAGCACGAATGGATGCAGCGGCCTCGTCGCAATACTCCTGACCAATACCGTGCCCGCGTGTTGGGGAAGCGGGGAAATCACCTCGGCGCGCTCGACCTGGGGACCGTCCCAACTGTAGTGCTGAATCGAGACGTCGGAGCCCTTCATGCGGACGACATCGGTTCCGTCGATCTTGCCGCGCCAGTGGAGGATCTTGACGGCCTCGCCGGAGAATTCTTCCAGGATGGTCTTGTAGCGGGCTTCCTCCTTCTGGACGGCCAACTCGGTTTCATCCGAAGAAGGCGCGTTCTGCAGCAAATGCACGGCTCCTTCGAGGTCCTTCAGTGCCAGTTGGGCATTCAGCAGCAGCTGGTCAACTCCATAGAGCAGGAACGAGGCGCCAGGGGCTTGTTCCAACGCATCAGCGGTGGCCCGCAGTTTCTCGCAACTGGTCTCCAATGCTGCCCGGTTCTCGGAAGAAGGTTCATCGCGATAGGCAAAGTACGCAAAGATGGTCTTCACATACTCATTGTTCGTACGTATCAACAGTTCGGTGGCGTTGAGCGCGCGAGACACTTCGTCCGCTTGCGCGCGATCCAAGGCGGACTCGAATGCGAGCCAGCCCTCCTTCATGGACTGTATCGTGTTCAGCCCATGCTCCAGATACAGGTGGGTTTCTGGAATCCACGGCTTGCACTTCAAATAGATCCTGCGCAGCAGTTCCATCTGCGCTTTGCCGCCATCCATCAGCGGATAGCCCTGGGCGTTGAACTGGCCGACGCGGATCAGGGGCAGGGAACTGAACTCTCCGTACACCGTAGGCTCGATGTAAAGGCCGTACTTGTAGGCAGAGGCCGAGCGGAGCAAGAGGTCTCCCATGCCCTCCGCGGCCTTGGGTCCAAAGTGGATGGAGGCGAAGTCGCGCGCGATTTCCCTCACGTCCTCATGATAATCCCACGCAAGCCGCGACACGGTGTAGGCCGTGAGCGAACGTGTCTGCCAGTCATCTGAGGCGGGCAAGTCCAGGCTCAAGCCTGACAGGTTGGAGTGGGGGACGTCGAGCATGGTTTCCAGGCCCGCCTGGAAGTACGCGCCGGGATAGGTCGGGAAAAAGCCCTCGCCGCCGTGGTAATCCATGGTTTCGCACACGACCATCGTGCGGTGGGGGGTCTGGTTGATGGTGGGGTTGTAGTCCTGGAACCACCACCGGTCATTCTGCGTGAAGCTCGGGATCAAGTACAGGTTCTTGGTGGGCACTTCATCCGTGAAGATGCGTGCAAACACCTCGGGCCGAGCCTGCTGTTCGTACACGTTCGTCGCCCAGGTGCGGTTGAAATAGATCTTGTCGTGTTCGCCAACGACGACTTCCCAGACCTTCTTCACGAACGTGCGGTAGCGTTTTTCCAATGGCCACTCGCAGCCTACGCCGCCGTGCATGACATCAAACGTCCGGTAATTGCCCCAGTAGGATTGCTCGTCGGCCGTGAACGTCGTTACTCCATCGAGTTCGGGCATGGCGTCGAAAAGCATGCGGTACTTGGCCTGCACCGCATCCCAGAAGCGAGGGTCGTCCGGGGTCAATGTTGCGCCAAACTCCTCCAGCAACGACGGGTGATAAGTAAAATCGGTGCCCATGGCCATGAATCTCATGTGCATGGAGTGTGCGTACGCCGCAAGTTCGCGCGTTCGCTTGCGGAAGACTTCGTTTTCCGTTCGTTCCGGCTCCGCGTTCCATGGAATCAAGCGCAGAGGGTTTTCGCCATAAACGGTATTCAAGCCATAGCTCAGCGCCCGCCGGATGTCTTCCTCGCTGCGGACCTCAATCCGGGTGTAGCGAATGCCGAGGGCTGGCGCCCTGCGCATGTTGATGTCGGGGAGTTGACCATTCACGAGGAGCCTGTCCCGAATCCAGTAGATACCATAGGCATCCCCAAGAACGGACCCGCCCGCGAGCGCCATGACCCTTGCCGGGCCAGTGGCTATCGTTGAGATTTCATACCCTTCGGATTCTGCAACGCCATCAAATGTGAGCTTGCCCTCGCTCTGTAAATACTTCGTGGCTGTGTTTACCCCAGGTCCGCCCACAAGGATTGTGTTTTCTTGTGCAACGAATGGGTCCCCCACGCAAGGTGCGCTTGCGACTTCAAACGCGATGCCGAAGTTGGCTCCCGCCTCCTCCAGGTCATCCAGCGCTGCCCGAATCGCCTCTTCTCCGCGATAGCTGTCGGGGATTAGCACAGTCCATTGCGCGTACGCGGGTGCACCGGCCGCCAGCGCCATCATGAGCAATGCCGGTTTCCACAAGGAGTTTCCTATGCGTGCGGTCCGTCGTGTCATGATCAAGCATCCCCCATTAGGCGTGCCGCGGTCACCTGCCCCGCGAAGACTGGACAAGCGAGAAGTGAAGGGAACGCGGCGTATTCACTCTATGTGCGCGCACGTGCCACGATACACAGGGCCGGACTCCTTTTGCGATTCCATGTCAACCCGCCTGTGGACTTCCCGGGCCGGATCTTTCAACCGCGAAGTACTCGCGAATTCTATGCGCGCCGTCCAGAAAATCAAAATTGTAGGAGGCCTCAGCCACAATTGTCTCACCCGAATACGCGTGGACGCTGATGGTGTGGGACGTGGGGGAGAGGCGCAAACCGCGCTGAATGTAGATGAAGCGCGGCGTGCTGTCTTTGTACTCGGGGTAGTCCCCCTCCAATTCCTCTTGAGGCAACGGATAGTCCTGCATCCCGAACCAGCGGCGCATCCCCGCGAAGTTCTTCTCGGCCAGCGCCTTTCCGGGAGTAGGATACGCCGCATCGCCCAAGGCTTTTCCATCGAGCCGCACCTCAATCCGGCTGACGCGCTCCGCCGTGAACAGCCAGCCCAGAAGTTGGAGTTCATGCCCGTCGCGGATCCTGGCGCCGCTAATCGCCAGGCGCGTCGGGAGCGCAGCCCGCTCCGGAAACAAATCGTCTTCAGTTGGCGTGTGAATTTTGTAAAGTCCGTGGCGCTCGCTGCGGTAAACCAATTCCCAGTTGGGCCGCACCGCGATGGGGCTCATGTCGATGATGGCGTCCTCCCACTTCTCCTCGGGGACGTGCGCCTCCTTCAACGCTTCGATGATGTTCCTCCGGCGCAGTTCCGGGGAGACCGAGGTCGGATCGGCGCGCAGAATATAAACATCTCGCGTCAAAGCCATGCTCTCCAGTTTGTAAAGGGCGCTCTTGTCGCTGGCTTTGTAGAAATGGAAGGTAAACGGGAATTCCCGCAGTCCGAAGGCCGTTCGCGGAGTCATGATCACATTGTGCCTCAATGCACCCCGATCGGTGGTAGCCAATACGGCGCCGTGCGGCACCACGTTTTCGAGTTCGCTCATGAGCGCCAGGGTGGGGTCGGAGGCGATCTCATCGGTGAAGAAGGCATCCTTGTCTGGCCGGTACGTCTCGAAACTCAACATCGCATGCAAATAGACCTGGTAGACGCACAAGAGCAAGAGCAGCTCCGGCGCGAGCACTACGAACTTCTTCAACCCATACCGTGTCCAGTAGTGGCGCACTTCCGCCGCCATGAAGTACAGCGCGCCGCCCACCAGCATCGAGTAGGTGGGAAGCCACTGCGTGGCGTTGGCGAATTGAAACTGGAGGTAGTTCAGGCGCGCGAAGATGATCCAGTACGACAGATTCGCGACGCACATGATCCCGGCGAGTACGAAGAAGCTCCGTGCCAGGCGGGTCCTGCGCTCCGACGCAAACGCCCAGATCAGTGAAGCGGCCACCGCCGTCACGCCTGGCAATGACATTCCATAATAGCTCCACACTTCGCGAACAAGCCACGCAGGGTAGTCTCGCAAGGCGATTTGATCCTGAAACGGGGTATCGCGCGTGCTTTTGTCCTGCAGGGCATTGATGCACAGGTCCTGAAAAGCCGCGTCAAAGCTCCCGAAGAACCACGCATTCGTGGCCAGATGAAGCGCGAACGCGGTCACCGACGCTGTCGCCATGAAACCGACAATGCAGACGGCACGCTTCCACTGCTTGAGCCCGAGCCGCCACAGCGTATAGGCGAACACGATGAAGCCGCTGGCAAGCGTCTGGTCAAAGGTCGAGTAGGCGTCTCCAAAAAGGCAAATCCACGTGGCCAGATACAACAGGTAACGGTGGCGTTTGACCGTCGAATTGAGCGCGTGGATAAGGAAGAGAAAGGCTGCGGCCTGAAAGAAGAGTGACAGGTTCAGGTAGTTTTCCAGAACCTGCTCGACAAATAGTGGATGAGATGCCAGCACCAAGGCGCTGACACAGGCCACCCACCGATTGGTCAGGAGCGACAAAACGCGGTAGAAGAGCAGGACGTACCCCAGAGCAACGATATTGAAGAAGATCGACAGGGCCACCTTGGTCGTAGCGCCCAGTTTCCAAAGCACCGCACCGATGTAGAAAGGCAGGGGCGGGTAATGCGTGTACCAAACAGTGAAATCCGATGCGCTGTAGTCGCTCCACATATCGGGAAACGGCGGTGTGAAGCGATGAGCGAAGAAACCGTCCTCGGCAAACCGCGCCGAGGCGAAGGGGATGTAATTCATCAGGATCGTCGGCTTGTCGTGGATGCGGCAGAAATAGAAAGTGAACATCGCCGCGAGCCCGGCGAAAAGCACCACAACCGGAAGACGCCTGCGCCAAGCGAGCGCCTCCGGGGCATCGACCTCGCTGTTTTCCGAGTCTTGCGGTCTCTCGGAGTCTGTGATTGATGTCATCGCTTCTCCGGTGCCCTCTTCTGAACGATTACTGTCTGTGAAGCAAATGCCGGTGGGAATCGCCCGCATCCCCAGCATCGACCCCACTTCGTGTGGAAGGTCGCGCGGCTTCGTCTCCGCATCTCCAAGGGAGCAAGCTGGTGCAGTCCGGTCTATCTATCTGAGAGTGTAACGTCTTCTTCGCACTGCCGTCCAGCATGTCTGCTCCCCCATAACCACATGGCGGCGCGCGCGTCGGAGTGGGTCATGTGAAACGAGTCTCTGGCCTTGCCCTCTGCCCCTTCGTCGTCTTCGTGATATCCCCATGCTATAGATCAGAGCATGGGTTCTACCCTCCCCGATGGGTTTCAAGGTCAGCTATGAAAGGGACTTCCTCCGCTGTCACGGGGACCATGTCGTACAAATTAGCCACCAATTCTTCTTCCTCGTGAATGCGGTGTGGCGAGAGGTATTCCCACACAATCTGCTTCTCTCTGGTCACCTCAAAAGCTCGGCCTTTTGTTGTCTCCACAACAAAGAGGTTTCCATTCGGCAGCAGATGGATTGCTCCTCCCATCATGGAACTGAAGGGTGTTTCAGGACTACCCCTGTATTCCCATATGGCCGCTTGACTCACGGGGTCGACTTCAACGATTCGTGACCATTCCCCGAGGCCGCGGTTGTCAAAAACGACGATAGAACCACGCTCGGTCACGACGGGTTCATGTTGCCCCTTCCACAAGCCCGTCAGTGCCCACACGACCTCGCGCGCCTCAATGTCGATGAGCGCGATAGTGTCAATTTCCCGCCATGAAACGAGCGCTACAGGCGATGTCGCGGGAATCTGCCGTCTGCCATTGGCCAGCAACGGAG
>JADLCA010000348.1 GCA_020847495.1 Candidatus Hydrogenedentota bacterium
CGGATAACGTCAGACTCTCTCAGTTGCTGGCCGGTTTAATCTCGATGTCCTTGAAATCGACCGTGCCGCCCGGGTCGTGCCCCTGCAGGGTAATCCAGCCGCTTTCGTTGCCCTTGTGCTTCAAACTCTCGTAATTCACGACGTTCTTGCCGTTGACCCACACCACTATGCGTGGACCGTCCGCCGTCACGCGCATGTGATTCCCGCGATCGTCTCCCGCGCGAAGCTCGGAAGCCGGCACCTGATCCCATATTGCCCCGGTGAACTGCTTCGGATCGTGGTTGTCTATCTGCGCCTCGTAGGTGCGCGGCCACGGGTCATCGCCGCTGCAGCGGAAGAACACGCCGCTGTTGGCACGCGGGCTGTGCGGCCGGAACGACAAGCGCAGCTCGAAATCGCCGAAGGACTCTTCCGTGCGGATACCATTGCGGCCCTTGTCCCAGCCTTCAGGCCCGGTCACCTGGAGGAAACCTTCCGGCGTCACGTGAAACACCGGGTCGCGCAGGACCTGCCAGCCCGCGAGGTCCTTGCCGTTAAACAGCGGACGCCACCCTTCCCCGCCGGGAAGAGGTTTGATACGGATATTGCGGAATTCCACGGCGTCGGAGTGGTCCTGCAACGCGATGTGGCCGCGCAGCGGACGCGTGTTCGCGGGCTTCTGCCATTCTTCTTTCACGGTCTCCGGCGTGTAATCCAGCGTGTTCGCATCGTAGAGCTGCGTGCCATTCATCAGCGTGCGGATGCGCCGGCCGTCCGCCATGATCTCGACGCTGTTCCATTCGCCGAAGGGCTTGTCGGCCTCCACCTCCGGTGGGACGACGCTGTAGAGTGCGCCGGCGCGCTGGTAGGGGGTCTCCCACTTCGCGCGGATGACTTGGATCTCGAAACCGTCGAAGGCGGGATTGCCCTCTTTGGGCGCGCGGATTCCCACGCCCGAGTTGCCTTCGCCGCTGATGCAGCGGTACTCGTAGCGCAACACGAAGTTGTCGAACTCATCATTGGTAAAGAGCCAGTCGCCGCCGGGTTCGCCCGTGACGAGCAGGAGGCCGCCTTCCTTCACCTGGTAAGCGTTCTTGTTCTCGCCGCGGCTCCACCATCCGTCCAGGTCCTTTCCATTGAAAAGTGGATAGAAGCCTTCGGCGGCCTCCTCCGCGGTGAGCAAGCCATCCGCGACCCAAGTGGGCTGCGCCGGCTCCTGGGCGAGCGCCGCCGCGGTCAGGAGGGTCATTCCCAGTAGAAATCCAGCGATGCGTTTCATTGCGTTCCCTTCCTGTAAGCAAAGGCGAATCGCCACGCCTGGCGCAGCGATTCGCCGCTAACTCCATCGATCGATCTACGCCTTCAAGTTGGGGTGATAGGGGGCCTTCAAGGACCATCCGTTCTGGTACGGGCGGTACGCCCACTCGTTGGCCAGGGCCACGGCGTCCGCGTCCTTGCCCACGAACTTCTCGGTGGCAGCGTCCCACTCGAGCTTCGCATTGGCGATATACGCGCACTTGCCCGTGATGCAGACGGTCACGGTGTTGTATGCGACATCGATGTTGCAGATCGGGTCCTGGCGGCTCCGCACGCACTGTGCGAAGTTCTCCCAGTGCCCATTGTTCATGTCGCCTTCGAGCGCATCGCGTTTTTCTACCGGCTCGCAGCCTTTGTTGTCCTTGAACGGGTACACTTTATACCCGAGGCGATCAACGCGCATGCTGCCCAGCGTGCCGTGGAAGAAGATGCCGTGGCCGGGACTCTTCTCAGCGGTCCCTTCGAGCCAGTCCGGGTTCCATGCGCGGTTCGAGAAGCTGAGGATGTAATCGTCGAACTCCCAGAACGCATCGAGCGTGTCCGGGGTCGTGCGGTTGTCTTCGAGGATGAAGTTGCCGCTGGCCGCGGTGACGCGCTTGATCTTCTTCTCCTCGCCCATGGCCCACACCGCGATGTCGAGCAGGTGCGCGCCCCAGTCCGTGATCTTGCCGCCGGAATAGTCCGTGAACCACCGGAAGTTGTAGAGGAAGCGGTTCTTGTTGAACGGCACCTTCGGGGTCCAGCCAATATAGCGCTCCCAATCCAGCCAGGAAGGGGGCTCGCTGTCCGGCGGATTCCCGATGCCTTTGACGGTCGCGTGGTCGTTGTTCCAGCACTCGACGCGACCGATCTTGCCGATGTAGCCGGCCTTGATCATGTCGACGGCTTCCTGGAAGTACTTGCCGCTGCGCTGCATTGTGCCGCTCTGGTAAACCTGCTTCGTGCGGCGGACCGCCTCGCGAATGGCTTGCGCTTCGGCGAGAGTCGCGCACAACGGTTTCTCGCAGTAGACGTCTTTGCCCGCCTCAACCGCCATGATGGAAGGCAAGGTGTGCCAGTGGTCGGGCGTCACCACGACGACGGCATCCACATCCTTGTTCGCGATGATTTCTTCGAAATAGGTGTGGGTGGTTGGGGCGGGATACTTCTGGCTTATGATGACCGTCGCCTGTTCAGTGACTTTCGGCACAAGGTCGCACACCGCGATCGGCTGAATGTCGTCGCGGAGCAAGGCAATCTGCAAGTCGCGCGTCCCCATGCTGCCCAAACCGATGTGGCCGGTCCGGATCTTCTCGTTGGCGCCCATGACGGTCTGCGGCATGATGCTCTTGTACACATCCGCGCGCGCCGTCTGCGTGGCCACCGTCGCACCCGCGGCAACCCCAGCCGCAACCTTCGCAGCGTCGCGCATGAAAGCGCGGCGCGTTACATCGCTCTTCTTCGACATGCTCCGTCCTCCGTATGGCTCCCAAAGAATTGCCACGGGGTAACCCCCTAATCAACTACTCATACTACCGAATCCCGAAGCGGTTTCCAAACGGTGAAGTAGACGAAGGAATAGACGAGTGAGACGGGAGCACCTTTCACTTGTGAG
>JADLCA010000349.1 GCA_020847495.1 Candidatus Hydrogenedentota bacterium
AGAAAAGGTTTCCCCGGACCCCTTCCAAAAGACTTTGGGCTCGCTTTGCGAGGAGGACGGGAGCCGTTGAGCTTCCCGTCACCAGGATTGGCGAATAAACTCCAATCCCTTCTGCGCGACATGCTCTTCGGACGGCGCCATCTTGCGCCAGATGCACGTCGCACCCGCAAGCTCCGGCAGCCGCGAGCCGAACGCCTCGATGGTCAGCCACCCATCGTAACCCGCGGCTTTGAGCGCCTTGAACGTTTCGGCCCAGTGCACGTGATCTTCGCCGGGAGTCGCGCGATCGTTGGCGGAAATGTGGACGTGATTGATCAGCTTGCCGCCGGTCTTGATCGCATCGGCGACACCTTTCTCCTCGATATTCGCATGGAACGTGTCGTAGAGGATGCCGACATTTTCATGACCCACACGTTGCAGCAGCGACACGGCGTCGGCCTCTGAATTGAGGAAGTACGTCTCAAAGCGGTTGAGCGGCTCCACTGAGAGGGCGACCCCGCTGCCCTCGCTATGCTTCGCCGCGGACTTCAATCCTTCCACGCACCAATCCTTCTCCTGGTCTGTGGGTCCACGACCCACGAGACGGCCCACCGGCGAGTACAATGGACCGGCCACCGTCTCCGCGCCGAGTTCGGCGCTCTTGTCTACACACCCCTTGATGAAGTCCACGGCGGCCGTGCGCTCCGCGGCATTATCGCTGATAAGGTTGGCCCCGGGCGGCAACACGGCCACGACCGTGCGGCCCAGACCCAGATCGTCCAGTGCGTTGCTCAAATCGCGCCACGGCGAGCCATCCAACGAAAACATGGGCAATTCCACACCGTCGAACCCCCATTGCTTTATGCTTTTCAACAGGGGCAGATGCTGCGTATCCGCCGCCGCGGTCCACAGGAGAAGGTTCATTCCTACTTTCACGTCTCGGTCCTCCCTTGATTCAGTGTGCCGCACTTCATTACAGAGCGGAGATGCTTGCCCCGCCCGGCAGGTCAAGGGAATCCGGCTGGACTCCCGTAGTTCCAATGCTTTAGATTAAAGCACTTCTGACGGTGGTCTCAATATTCTGAAATGACGCCCGGCATGGCCTGGAGAGAAGGCCTGTCGCGGCAAGCGAGGAGCAAACACTATGGAACGCCGGAGTAGGATGCTGATCAAGGGGCTTGCGAGTGTTGCGCTCGCGATGATGGCTGTGGCGCTTGCCGTAGAGCCTGCTTGGCTTGCCGAGAAGACGGAAGAGTTCAAACCCCTATTCAACGGCAAGGACCTGACCGGATGGGATGGCGACTCCCGGCTCTGGCGCGTGGAGAATGGCGAGATCGTGGGCTCCACCGAAGGCGTGAAGATAGAGCACAACACCTTCCTTTCCACCAAGGAGGCCTACAGCGATTTCATCCTGAAAGCCAAAGTGAAACTGCGCAACCACAACAGCGGGATTCAGTTCCGCAGCGAGCAGCATCCGGACTACGTCGTCGGGGGCTATCAGGCCGACATTGCCGAGCAGACCTACTTCGGAATGCTCTATGAAGAGAAGAAGCGTGGCATCATGGACTACTGGAAATCCATGACCCCTGAAGAGCAGGCGAAGACGCAAACCAACGTCAAACAGGGCGACTGGAATGAGTACGAGATCATCTGCGAAGGCGACAGCGTCAAGCTCATTCTGAATGGTAACGTTACCTGTGACATCACCGATCCGGAAGGCGCCAAGACGGGCATTATTGCGCTCCAACTCCATGCGGGCCCTGCGATGGAAGTGCGCTTCAAAGACATCTCGATCAAGGATTTGAAGGCGGAGAAGAAGGGATAGTGCGGGAATATCCCTAGTTTAATGCGGTCAGGATGAGTAGCGGTTGCGCGGCGTGGGGTCTATGCGTGAAGAGCCCGTACGCGCCCGCTTGCGCTGCACGGCCGACGCAAGGTTGATGTCTTTGCGCGGTTCTTCGGGCTTCTTCTTGCGCATTTCGCGTTCTATCATGGAGGCCAGGATTCGCGCTGCGTCTCCGAACGCCTTGTTCAGATCCATCCGGCAGGAGAAGCAGTACTCCGAGCGAGCCTGGGCCGGCCGCTCCTTGCAGCGCGAGCAGATCCGCTCTTCGACAACGCGCTTCTTCATGGATTCGGGATCGTCCAGAATCTCCTGGACCTGGTCCGCGGTGACGCCCGCAAACGCGGCGATGTCCTCATGGGTCTCAAGTCCATGCTGTTCGATCGCCTCACGCACTCGTGCGGCATCTTCCACGTACTTCTCTGTGCAGCGCACGCAGAGCGTTTTGCCTTCCTGGGGCGGGAAGATCTTACCGCAGCGCCGGCAGCGCGTCTGTTTATTCGCCATTGCGTATCAACTCCCCGGCTATCCGGTCGACTTCTTCGTGCAGCTTCTCGAGCGTGCCTGTATTCTCTATAACCCAGCGGGCTAACGCAATCTTCCGCTCCGGGGGTGTTTGGGCGTCGATCCTCCTGCGGGCCTCGGCATCGCTCAGACCCCGCAGCCGAACCAATCGATCAATTCGCATTTCCTCCGGCGCCAGCACAAGGACCAGATCGCTCAGGAAGGGATCCAGCCTTTCATTTTCTCCCAGCAATGCGGCGTCGATGAGGGCGAGATGCTTCCCTTCCTCCGCAAGCCGGGCACAGCGACGGCCGATCTCCATCCGGATGGCGGGATGCACGATTTGGTTTAAAGTGGCACGCCGGTCGGCATCCCCGAAGACGATTGCCCCGAGCTTTTCCCGATCAATCTGTCCATCGGTCAGGATTCCATCGCCGAAGACGCGCAGCACCGAATCGCGGACCGGACCGGTCGACTCCAGCAGTTCGTGACCGATGGCATCCGCGTCCAGAACGGGGATACCTGCCTGAGAAAAACGGCGGCCGGCTTCGGATTTGCCGCTCCCCGTTCCTCCTGTCAGGCCGTAGATCTTCACCCTCTTATCTCGCGTCCATTATGCAAGATGGAACTTGCGTCCCTTTGTCTGGTGGAGGGTAATCCGGAGTTGACTGCCCACCGAAATGGGCCGCTTCGCGACCAGCTCGACGAGCCGCTCGCGTCCATCGTAGCCAAAGAAGTGCTGGACTTCCTCTTCGCCATCCACGCTTTCACAGCGCACCCGCACGTCCTCAACTTCTTCCGGTACCCGCAGCACAATCGTCTTCACCGAGGTAGGACTGTCAAATGCGAACTCAACGTGTTGCCGGTACCCCTTCTCATCGTCTTCGCGAAACTTGACCCATCCGAAGCATAGCGGTGTGAAAAGAGGGGCGCTCAGTTGAAAGACTCCTTTGGGCAGATTGGGCCTGAGCCAAATCGTGCCGTCCGGGACGTTGTAGAGGAAACCCTGCAACGCATAGAGGACGTGCCAGATTGAGGGCGACGCCATGTGCCTGTCCTGCGCGGGGCCGCACACGTCGTTGGATTCCAGATCCCACTCGAGAGGCTGATTGAACACACGCCCGCGGCGCGCATGGATGCTGCGATAGCTCTTCTGGATACTGAAGAGCCCTCGATCCGCATAGCCATGGCAAATCAGCAGACTTGCCATCTGCGTGGTGTCCAGACCTGGCCACGCCGTTTGCATCTGAGGAGGCGCCTCGCCCGCCGGACTTCCAGAAGGACTGCCGTCCGGCATGACAGCGCGTGCTATGCCTTGTGGCTTGTCGTTCAGCGTGCACATGGCGGCCAGCGCCCGCTTCACGTGCTCGGGGGGGAACAGTTGGCCCAGGCACAGAAAATCCGCATACCATTGTCCCGCGAGCTGGCCCGAATGGCAGGCATTTGCCATCGACCCTTCGGTCTGGTCCTTGCCGTTGGAGGACCAAAGACGGTAGTACCCGGCTTCCTCATCCCACAGCTTCCGCTCAAAACTCTCCAGTGCGCGAGGCAGCAATTCCTCGTACTTCTGCGCGTCCTCTTTCTTGCCCAGGCGCCGCGCCAGCCGCGCGAACGCACGCATCGCGGCGATCCACAGGCTGCTCGTATAGCTGTTCACGCCGTGCATCACCCATCCTTCGTAGGTCGTGGTCTGTCCATCCTGCTCGGGCAGGCCGTCGCCGTCCCGGTCAAACGACAGCACGTGTTCCATGGCGAGGCGCGCCCGCGGGTAGATGTGATCGACGATGAAGCGCTTGCCGGTCATGATGAAGTTGCGATAGACGAGCAGCACGAACTTCACGTTGATGTCCAGCAGCTTGTCCGGCGTGTCGCCATGGCTGGGTTTGTGCATGCACGCCGTGCCCAGTTGCCGGAAGATCTGACCCGGAGCGTCAGGACTTCGCAACTTCGCGAACAGCGCCAACTCTCCCTCATCGAAATTGGGGAAGAACAACAAGGACCCAATGGACGCATAGAACCGGCGGTCCAGCATGCCCGTGACGGGCCGGTCGAGCGATTCCATGAGCGTGAAATCATTCCCCGCCGTCAGCAGCGAATTCGTGGAAAAGACGTAGTTGTTGTTGATGAGCATCTTGCTCACCCAGCGCGGAAGCGACGACGACAGGATCCTGCTTTGCCAATCTTCCACCGCCTTGAAATAATAGCGATAGTACGTCAATGCCTGCGAGGCCACCGCGACGGCCGTGTGGAAGTGGTTGGCGTAGCCGTGGCTGAGATTCATCCCCTCCGCCACGTGAACGGGGCAGTGCCAGGACAAGACGAATACCAGGCTGCGCCCTTTCTGCGCGGGCAGGGTGAAGGCGTTGCATACCGCGCCCGAATGGCTTTGCTCGTTCCGTGAGATCTTGTTGCCCAACTGGCCCATGTCGTGGAACTGATTCCACAACACCAGAAGCTCGCGCGGGTCCCGCTCGTTCCACCCCATGATGCTGACGTCCACATCATGCTGCTGCTTGGATACGAGGCAGTAGTTACCCTCCGCATTCGACCGGTATTCGCCCCGAAACCCAAACTCGAGACCCGCCAACCGCGGATGCTCTTCACTCTGATCCACTTCTTCCCGTGTGCTGTACCGGTCGGAGTCCCGGTCGCTTTCCACGATCACCGGGCGAATGGGTCCCCGGCGTTCGGGAAAAGCGTCGCGCACGCAGCCGCACAGATTCTCCCAATTGAACAGGACAGACACGTCATACGGAAATTCCGTCGGGTTGTGAACGTACATGGATACAAAAACAAGCGGCAACGTGGACGCCTCATGATCGTAGGGGATGATGGGCGTCATCGCACTCCAGGACACGTGCAACGGAAACAACTTCTCATCCAGCCGGTAGTGGGATGCCGGGTAGAGCCCTCTCCACCCGAGTTGCTCGGTCCCTGTGTACGGGGCCACGATGCCGGCTTCCGTGAAAGGCAGCCCCGAATCGGGCTGAAGAATGCGAACGGTTACCTTGCCACGCCGTGACGCGCGAACCGCCAGAAAGGCCCCCGGCGAAACATCGATACGCGTCGCGGCAGTGCGGTTGTTGTTGATGGTGATGTTGCGGAAGCGGCAGTCCCTTCCCAGTTCGAGACATCCCGCGCCCACGCCCCCCAATGGCACCCCTGCTGTCTGCAGACGTGCAAACGTGTTTTCTTCCGCGCGCTCTTGCGTGTCCATTCGGTGTTACTTCTGCCCCGTCCGTCGCTTCATCGCGAGCCCCGTTTGGTCACTGTTCAGGCTTCAGATCCTTCAGCATGACTATCGCGTCTTCCCTGCTCTTGGGATAGTAGTTCTTGCGGAGACCCACCGCACGAAACCCGAAGTCCAGATATAGGTCGCGCGCGCGCGTGTTGGAGACGCGGACCTCCAATGTGGCGATGGCCGCCCCGACATCGCGCGCTTCCTGAAGAAGGAACTTCAGGAGCCGTCCGCCGAACCCCCGCCCTCGATGGGTATTGCGAATCGTCACACTGGTGATGTGCGCTTCATCCACCACCAGCCAGAATCCACCATAGCCCACCACGTCGTTATCCAGCAACACCACGAAGAAATGGGAATGCGTGTTGCGTATCTCGTCACGAAACATCCCCTCCGTCCACGGTTCCGGATAGGCTTCCGCCTCGATATCCAGCACCGCATCCAGGTGCTCGACCGCGATGGGCACGAAGCGAAGGGCCGTGGTTTCCGAGACGCTCACGGCCGCACCATCGCACGGGCCCTGGTCTCCTCTGCCTGAGATTTTCGCAGATACACCGGAGCCACCCGTTCCGCATCCGCCGGACAACCCCGTGCGAGCATCGCCCTCGCCTCCGCGGCCACGGAGGAAGCCCGGGGAGTCCCGTCCTTCCTCGGCACGAAAACAGCCTCGGGGAGCACCGCCTCGATCCGCGCGCGGTACCGGGTCGCGCCCTCCCCGAGAACGTGCACCGGCCCCGTCAATTGCCCGAGCAGCACTTCCACAGGCGCGGCCATGTCCTCCTGGGTCTTGTACGGAATGCCCCCGCGGAACTCGTAGACTGCCCCAAAGACTTCGCCCATCTTCGCATCGAGCAACGGACAAACCAGGCCCGCGTCCAGGGGCATAAGTCTCGCCATGGCATCCAAGGTGGGGACGCCTACCAGCGGCAAGCCCGCCGCCAACGCCAGACCTTTCCATGTGGCCACGCCAACGCGCAACCCCGTGAAAGAGCCCGGCCCCGCCGAGACTGCCAGCATATCCACATTGAGCAGGTCGAGCCCCGCCTCCGCGAGGACCCAGTCCACCGTCGTCAGCATGCGCTCCGCATGCGAGCGGCCGCAATCCGCCACGGTCTCCGCCACGGTTCTTTCGTCTTCGCACAGCGCGACCGTAAGGATGGACGTACTTGTATCACTTGCCAGGATTTTCATTGCAATCCGATCATAGCGTTGAATTCGTTGCGCATTCAATGGCATGCGTTATCGGATGCCACGACCCCGGCGCGAGTCCACGAGCAGCGTTTTTGACTCAAACGCGATTTGCCGCGTATACTGTGTACTCGATTGGGCATTGCCGGGGCTGCATCCCCTGTGGATTCAGAGACTTCCCCCGCGCGTGTGTTCTTTGCCGGGATAGCTCAGTTGGTTAGAGCACTGGATTGTGGATCCAGGGGTCGAGGGTTCAAGTCCCCCTCCCGGTACCATGCATGCTATTGGCGGCCAATGTGTTGCGGATATGCAACCTTGGCCGCCATTCCTTTCAAAGCCTTCGGTAAGCACATCCTAAGCACATTGGAGGACAATTCGGCCCCTTTGGCGAATCGGTACTTTGAGGGTCGGTCAGCGGCCCTTTTCTCATGCCACCCGCTCGGGGCCGTTTCCTTTCACTGTCACGCCTCGTACCATGGCCCGCACGATCACAAATGTCAATCGAGCGCACCTGCTAGCCCTGTGGAAATCTGTAGAGAATAAAATACATACCTATATCGTTAAGACTGTAATTGCGATAGTGGAGTTTTTGGAGAGTTCACAGCCCAGGCCAAAGGCCAGCACCTTGGCATCTATCAACCTGCGAAAGACAAGCCCGTCAGGAAGACAGAGCGGGGCGAGGAGTTTTTTATCGAACTGTGCGGACGTGCCATTCCTGCCAAGACCACGGACGACGGCATACGGTCCAACTCGAAGGATATGGCCCTCGAACCAACAGCGTGGAGCGCTACCTCGCCAAAGTGTTCATTCGTCTGGGTCGCGCCCGCAATAGCCCACTATGATCTTTTTGCTATTCGCAGAAGCGAATTGTCCTGGATACCAAGCCAGTCTATGCTAGGGGCGTGCAGACCGCTTTACGCCTAATCACTAGAGAGGATGGACTCTCCGGTTAGCGGGCGCGTCTAGGTGTGCTAACGAGAGGATGTGGGTGTATGCTGCGACATTTGGGATCGAAGCGCGTACTCATGGGACTGACACTCGCCTTGGCATCCTTTGGACTCGCTTGGGCTGACGACCTCCAGAAACCCGAACCCGGCAAGAGAATCCGGGTATTCCTGTTCGCGGGGCAGTCAAACATGGAGGGCCGGGCCGACGGGAGAGAATTGACGGAAGCGGACAGGGTGCAGCTTAAGCAAGCGCAGAATCAAATTCAGCTCGCTTACAATCACGAATCCCTGCGCCCTCTGGACGTGGTCAAACCCTCTGATGAAATCCGCGAGATATACCGCCGCGACCAAATCTTCGGCCCCGAGCTATTCTTCGGGATAGCCCTGGCTGAAGCGTGGCCTGGGGAACGAATGTTGTTTATCAAACAAACTGTCGGGGGAACGTCTCTCCACGGTTGCTGGAATCCAGATTGGAGCCGGGCGAAAGCCGCAGTCATGGGAGAGGAAAACGGCCCGAGGCTCTATGGGGAACTTGTTGCGTACGTGAAACAAGTCCTGTCAGCGTATGCGCCGGATGAATATGAGATCTGTGCGATGTTGTGGGTCCAGGGCGAGAGTGACCGTAAGGTGGAGGAAGCCGCGGCGGCATACGGTGCTAATCTTTCCAATCTCGTCGGACGTATTCGCCAAGACACCGGAGACGAGGCGCTCCCCTTCATACTGTTCCAGGTAGGCTCTGGCAAGGTTATCGAGGGGATGCGCCAAGTCGCGGGTACTGTCGAGAACGTCACGTTGATTCCTCAGGATTCGGACCCGAGTTCCGGCGACTACTACGCCACCATGGAAAACGGACACTACAACTACCAGGGCATGAAGAAGTTAGGAAGCAAGTTTGCTGAGGTCTTCCTCACGGAGTATGCCCAAAAGCAAAAGTGAGGTCGGTGGCGCTCGCGCATACAGGCACTTCGTAAGTCAGACTGAGCCGTCGGGAAAGACTCCATAACGGTCCTTGAATCCTGAATGCTGCAGATCGTTGGCGCTACAACCCTACCTTGGTGCTTAAACTCGTCCGAAACCGCCTTTCCCAATACGAGAAGCTGAGGCCCAACGTACCAATCAGCACACGGGGATAGGACAGAAGGGCGCGCTGAGCATTGAGGGGATTCGGGCGCTTGCCGGTTCCGCCACGCTGTGATATGTTTAGGATACGGTATGAATGCGTGGGGAAAGGAACTGACAGAGGTGTACGTGCCACGTTGATGGCCACTATCCCGTTTCATTCAGGCTGCATAATGATTCTAGATCAATTCTGGAGATAGACGCGATGAAGAACATGGACTGGCTGGCGGTTGTTGGTTTCGTCGTGCTGCCCCTCGCAGCCATCGCGGAAGATCCGGTTCCGGGTCCCTTCAAGTCAGAGCCAACGCTTGTCCAACCGGAAGAGGACGGTATATGCCTTCGTTACAACGCATCGAAAAGACGTAGTAGCCGCGACATCTCCATCGGTCTTGAGGGTAAGATTCCTGTGGACATAGGCATTTTGGGACACGGCGTCGAAGCCTACCTTTCCTTGGCGGGGCCGTATGTGATCGTCGTTGACGCGACAACGAAGAAAACGCTTTGGGCCACGTATGTCGGCCGCTGGTACGAGAGTCTTTCATTCGTCCGGGCCAGGGATTCCAAGACAGGCAACGACGTGGTCCTACTCCGCGCTGGCGGGAAGGGCGGCGACGGACGTTTCTTTGAGATCATGACAGGGTCCGAGAGGTATCTGACGAAAGACGAGCAGGGCCTAATGGCATCAGATCAACACAAGCAGGAATTGAGGGGCAGGCCACTCGATATTGGCCAGCAATTCTCAGGAGACGACAGCAAAATCGAGAAACAGCAGTGTGTGCGGGTTACTTCTGGGAATGAGTGGGAGAAGCTATGGAGCAACCATACTGGCGGGAAAGACGCCGTGCCCGAGATCGATTTCACCACCCACATGGCCGTGGGGGTGTTCAACGGCCGGGGGTCGAACTGCGAAGGTATCACTCTCCTTCACGCTTTGGATTGTGAGGATGCGATAGAACTCTTCGTTCAAGGGCGCTACTATCAGACTGGTCCGGCGTTCAACCGTGTTACTGCCTACGGGATTTATTTCCTCCCGATGTCTGCCAAGAAGGTGATCGTGAAATATAACTGCCAGGGGTTAATTGGCGGTCCGCCCATCTGGAAGACTATCGCTGAGTTCAAGCCGCTTGACGGTGACACCCAACCAGATGCTCCAGCGGAGGCGGACAACCCGCTCCGGTAAGCTATTCGTTGCGCCTGAGCCGTGGCGTTACACTTCGATTCAGTATGCCCAAGCCAAGTCCGCCGAATGGCGGGCCAAGCACAATGAGCAAAACTCCGACAAGTAAATCGCCTGCGAGGATTGGGTACAGGCCGTGGTCCTGCGGGGCTGCGGCCCTCTTTTCGCCTCACAGCCCCACCTTCGCGCTGAAGTTCGTCAGAAACCGTTCCCCCTCCCGCCGGTATTTGCCCATAACCGTGCGGATTTTGTGGCTTTGCACTTGAATCTTCGTGCCGCTCTTGTCCCTGGTTGTGGGACCCGAGCAAGAAGAATCAGTGGAACAGCCTTCTTTGTTTGCCCCATCCAGGTCAGCGTGGTTCAAAGATCGCAACCCCAACCGTTTCCGGGCGTTTGAATAACACGTACAACCGGTCGTGTGCGTCTATGGCCGCGGAGTTCTCCCCTCGCTCATCGTCCCAGAG
>JADLCA010000350.1 GCA_020847495.1 Candidatus Hydrogenedentota bacterium
CTCGAGATCCCCAAGGGGTTCCACCTTGACACGCTCCAAGAACCTGCGGCACGAAGAGGCTGCGACGGACGGCTCCGACGGAAAAGGGCTCGGGCCCACTCCGGTGCACTTAGAATATGAATCCGGGGTTTCCAGGTCAATTCCTATTGATGCTCTTCGCCGGGATAGGTAGACTGTATGCATTAAGCTGCATACCGTTACGCAGGTTTTTGAAACGCGAGGTGTCTTGCCATGGAAAGAACACTCGCAGTTGCCATTGTTTTTGCGTGCGTCGCCGCTGTACTCGCCGTGGCTGCCGATTCCCCTGAACTCTGGTCGGTACGCTCGGTCCTCACCGGGCACAGCCTGGAGGCTGCGCGTGACGTAAAGACGCAATTACTGGTCTTGCACGGGGTCCGCGCGCCCAAGATCGAAACCCCGGACGGCATCGTCGCCCGTGAGTGCCTTGAAGAACTGACCCGCGAACAACAGATCTCCTTCGAGCCTGTCCGAACCAGCGGCCGCTTGACCCATGCCACCGTGAAGCTTGAGGACGGCACAGATCTCGCCGCGGTCCTGCTCGCAAATGGCTTTGTGGAATGGGACAACATATCCGCCGCCGAGCGTGCCGATTACGAAAGGCTGGAGATGTCCGCCAAGGAAAAGTGTTTCGGGATTTGGAATCCTGAGCGTGACCTGGCGATGACTCGAGAGGAAGCACCTCTTCCTCCACTCACCGAGCCGGGCACCCGCGACGCATTTGTGGACGAAAAAGGCACTACCGTCCTGCGCATGAAAGGCAACGAGTCGCCTGACTACGCAGTCCGCGCGCGTGCCAGTCAGGAGAAGTTTCGACGGGCGCAGCAGCGTGCCGAGGCCCTCGCGGAACAGGAGCGCCTGCGGGCGCAGCTCATCGAACAGCAGCGAATCGCCGAAGCCGAAGCGGCCGAACAAGCCAGGCGGGACTATCAGTTCTATCTGGACACCGAGCGGCAGCGCTTGCAGAACGAATACTGGCGGCGCACCCTTTTTCACAACCACTACTACACGTACCGATACATTCCCGTCCCGATTCCGTATCCGGGTCACGATGATGACCACGAAGACGAACCGGCGCCGGACACTCCGGAAGAGTAATGGCGCAAACGCGCATGCTGCGGCGGGCGCGACACCCTACAAGGTGCCGCGCCCGCCGCGTTCGGGCCTGATGAGAGAGACCTACGGTTTCACGTTCACGTATCGCGTGCCGTCGCCATTGCTGACGAGGAGCAGGGTCCCACGCGCGGAATCACCTTCCGCAAGGGCTGACTTGAACTCCTCGACGTTACGCACCGGCTTGCGATTCACTTCCAGTATAAGCATTCCAGGTTCCAACCCGGCCATGGCGGCGGCTGAATTCGGCATCACATCCGCAATCAACACACCGGACTTGCCCGTGTACCCCAGACGTTGCGCCACGTCATCGGTGAGATTCTGCAGGCTGATACCCAGTTTCCCGCCGCCCGTCTCCGGACGGCCTGTTGCTGCGGCAGCGCCCTGCTGGCCTTCCAGCATTCCCACAGTCACGGGCTTCGTGATGCGCTCGCCATTCCGGACGATGGTAAGTTCGGCATTGTTTCCCGGCTTCGTCGTGGCGACGTGGCTGCGGAAAGAACCCGCGTCCGTCACCGGGTTGCCGTCCAGCGCGACAATCACGTCGTCTCGCTGCAGACCCGCGGAAGCGGCCGGGCTGTCCGGTTCAACGGAAGCGATCAGCACGCCCTGGCGCTCTGGAACTTTGAACCAATCAGCGAGTTCCGGGGTGAGATTCTGAATGCCGATGCCGAGGAACCCGCGGGAGACCTTGCCATCGGTGCGCAACTGGTCGACGATGTACTGCACCATGTTGATGGGGATGGCGAAACCGATTCCCATATTGCCGCCGCTGCGGCTCAGAATGGCCGTGTTCATGCCCACCACTTCGCCGCGCAAGTTCAGCAGCGGACCCCCCGAGTTGCCGGGGTTGATCGCGGCGTCGGTCTGGATGAAGTCGGCATAATCGACGATACCGACTTCGCTACGGCCGCGCGCGCTCACGATGCCCGCGGTTACAGTGTGGCTCAAGCCAAACGGGCTGCCTATCGCGACGACCCATTCACCCACACGCACATTATTCGAGTCACCCAACTTGAGGGTCGGGAGACCGCTCGCGTCCACCTTGATCAGCGCCACTTCGGTCTGCGGGTCCGTACCGACGACCTCGGCGTCGAACTCGCGGCCATCGGGCAAGCGCACTTCCACCTCGTCCGCGCCGTCGATCACATGGTGGTTTGTCACGACATAGCCGTCCTCGGAAAGGACGAAGCCAGTACCTTCACCGTAAGGCACAGGAACGCCACCCGGCGCCGGACTGTCCGGGCCGCCGTAACCGCGGAATCCCGGTCCAAAGAACCGCTCGAAGAAATCCTCGGGACTGAGACCCTGACCGTTCCCGATGGGCCGCGGTCCAGCATTGAAATCCTTCTTGACGCGAATGGACACAACCGCTGCGGAAGAATCCGCGGATATCTTCACGAATGCGTCGCTGAGGTTGTTGAGCGTGGCGATAGATTCGGCGGTCCCATCCTGCGCGTGCGCGGGCGGGTTGGAGAACACGGCCGGGAACCCGGCCGCCAGACCGACAGCTACAATCGCTAAAAACACAATACTCTTTATATGTTTCAGTACATATTTCATAGGGATTCCTTTCCTCCACGCGGCGATTCCGTGCGAGGTGATTCGCCGCAACGTGTCTACAGTGGACCACCTCAGGGAAAGCAGCCTTTGTGCCAAATCGCCAACTTCCTGGGAAGTGGTTCATTACTCGTTGGTTAGCTTACTTGCGGCATAGAGGCTCCGGGTCTGTACACACCCGACTTGAGTCAACCAAATCCCCACATGAGGTTTCGCCTCTTCGTAGGGCGGGATTGTTTCCCGCCCAATTTGCCTCCCAGGACCCAAGAGGGCGGGAACTAATCCCGCGCTACGAAGAGCATCCGTTTAATGGGAGTTGTTTGACCCCCGCATAGGAAAAAGCCGCAGGGGCATGGCAAAAGATTCCTAGGACAAACTGGAGGCATGCTTTCCAATACTTAGCTAAGTAGATACATTTCAATAAGTTATAAGCTCTGAGCCGCTCTGGCACAGGCGTTGCTCTCTCCCTCTCGACGGAGAGTCTTTGACGGAGGATTCTCACAGATTGAGCCGGGGCGGTCCTGGCCGGCCGTCCCGGCCCGGAAAAGTCGAAGAAGCGGGCATGGAAAGGAGGGACCTGGTGCCGTTCGAAGGGGTCAGCACAGTCACCTTGTTGCAGGAAGGGATGCGGGTTGCGGTGCGCAACCAGGCCCTGATTGCCAACAATGTGGCCAACGCCGACACCCCGAATTACAATCCGGCCCGGCTGGATTTTCAGGCGAGTTTACGAGATGCCATCGAGGGACGAGGCCGCGTCGAACTCCGTAAGACCCAGGCCAAACACCTCGAAGCAACGCGCGAACTGCCCCGCTTGGAACGGCTTGCGCTTTTGTCGAAAAATGATTACAATAAGGTCGATTTAGAGCAAGAGATGGCGGATTTGGCGGAAAATACCGGAAGATATACAACATATAGTAGTCTCTTGGCCAAGCAATTCGGTATGGTCAAGAATATGTTGTCCAGTCTGCGCTAAAAGGTTCTAAAGCAATATGTTAGAGGCTGTTTCGGCGAGAGATATCGCGGTAAGCGGGCTGCGGGCGCAGCGGACCCGCATGAACGTGATCGCGCAGAACATCGCCAACGCCATGTCTCCCGTCACAGCGAAAGGCGGGGCCTTCAGGCGTCAGATGACGATTTTGAGCGGAGAGCCCGTAACCCCAATCGCGTCTGTGGATAAATTGGGGGTGGAAGTCAAGAAGATCGCCAGCGACCCCTCTCCGTTGCGCCGTGTTTTTGAGCCCGGGAATCCGTACGCGGACGCCGATGGTTACGTGGAATACCCCAATATCGATCTTGCCGTGGAAATGGTGGACTTGGTCTCCGCGCAACGCGCGTACGAGGCGAACATCGCCGTCGTGTTGTCCAGTAAGCGAATGACCCAGAAAGCCCTGGAAATCCTTCAGGCATAGGGTTTGATAGCAGCGCATGAGCGACCCATTCAAAATAGGGGGCATCCAGCCGCAGCGGATCGAAATCGATCCGGGCAAAATGCGGACCGCCCAGCCCTCGGCCCCGGTCGAAGGGAAGTCCTTCAAAGAGGTCTTGGCCGAAACCGTGGGGGAAGTGCAGCGTCTGCAAAGCGAAGCCGACACCACCATTCGCAAGTTGGTGGCCGGTGAGATCAAGGATGTGACCGAAGCCGTCGTGGCCGTCGAAAAGGCCGATGTGTCTTTTCAGTCCATGATGGCCGTACGCAATAAGATCGTGGCCGCATACGAAGAAGTGATGCGGATGCAGATCTAACGGGGGTTCCAGGACGGCCAGCCTGGCGCCCCGAACCAACGGATCACAAGGCTTGTGAGAATTCTCCGTCAGCTCGCAGCCAAGACCGTCGCACGGTGGCACACGATGCCGCGGTGCGAGCGGTACCGCTGCGGAACCGTTTCAATTCTGGTGCCTCTTGCTCTGTGGTTGGCCTTCGAAACCAGACCGCAACCGAGTGAGAGTCCGGTGAACCTCGTAACCCTGGCTTCGGGCCTGGACGCGCGGGAATCCGATGCGCTGCGGGCACATCTGGAATTGAGAAGGGTTCCCTACCAGATATGGGACGGCGGGCAAACCGTAATGGTGCCGGCCGACCGGCGAGCGGAGCTGACAGTTGAATTGACCCACACGGCCTCCGGGAAGGGCGGGCGCTTTCCCGTGGGTAGGGGTATGAGTATTTCGGGTAGTGAGAAGGCGCAGCGGGGCGCCAACACATCTACCCTTGGTCAGGAAGGCCGTGCGCCGGCGCAAGGCACGGCTGGCCGCGATTGATCCACGGGGATCTCCGCGGAGCATTCGGGACATGGGGAGCTGCCCCGGACACGTGATGCACGCAGCGCGTGCGCGCGTCTGCCACATGTGGTAGTCCGGGACAGGCCGGCGCGGCAGCGCCAACGCAGGAAAGGTGGTACCCGTGGAATTCTTGCGCCAGTTACTGGTGGGGCTTGGCCACGCGTGGCGGCGAC
This sequence comes from Candidatus Hydrogenedentota bacterium, assembly GCA_020847495.1. Lineage (GTDB taxonomy): Bacteria > Hydrogenedentota > Hydrogenedentia > Hydrogenedentales > SLHB01 > JAHDWY01. The sequence goes on from JADLCA010000350.1 coordinate 5,142, forward strand.
TTTCCATCAGCGCCCGCGTCAATCTCGGATTGGCCTTCCTGTTCACGGTGGCCGTCATCGCAAGCACCGTCGTTTTCGGTAGCCGCCCCCAATACGTCACCCTCTTCGAATCCCTCGGCCCCGAGGACTTGGTCGCAATCCAAGGCCAGCTCGACGATGAAGGCGTTCCGTACAAACTCGACAGCTCCGGAACGAGCATCCAGGTGCCGTTGAGCGACCGCAGCCGGATGCGCGTGAAACTCCTGGCTTCCGGCATTCCCAAGTCGCAGGGGACCTTGCCGGGCTACGATAACCTGGGCGCTTCCACCTTCATGCAGAATCAGTTCGCGCAGGAAAAGGGCTACCAAATAGCCCTGATGGGCCAGTTACAGCTCATGCTGAACGAATTCAGTTTTGTGGACAAATCGTTCGTCCAAATCACCGAAGCCAAGGAAGAGATCTTCTCGAGCGAACAGAAGCCTTCCGAAGCAACCGTTACCTTGAAAGTGAACCGCCCACTCAAGGAAGACGACATCAAGGCGGTCCTGGGATGCATCAGTACCTTTGGCGGCGCCAATCTCACCCGCGACCACATCAATCTGGTCACGGTGGATGGCAAGGTCTTGAACGCCCCTTCCGAGGACGACTTCGACACGATCGCCAATTCGCGACTTGCCTACCTGAAGAACAACAAGGCCTTCCTGGAACAGAGCGCGGAAGACGCCCTGCGGGAAATCGGCGTGCGCAGCGTCGTCAGGGTCAGTCTCGATATCGATCAAAGCAGGACGACCGAGCGCAGCGAAGATGTGACGGGCGGCACAGTGGTTAGCAGTCTGACGTCCGAATCGAGCACGGAGAACATTGAGGCGGCTCCGGAAGGCCCCTCGGGCGCTCGTGCGAACTTAC
>JADLCA010000351.1 GCA_020847495.1 Candidatus Hydrogenedentota bacterium
CTGGAGATGGACGCGGGCGACATTCTCCTTCAGGAGCGGGTCGCAATTGCCCCGGAGGACACAGGCGAGACGCTGACCAGGCGCCTCGCGGAGTTGGGCGCGGTCCTGATGCTCCAGGCGCTGGATCAGGTGGCCCAGGGGATTGCCGCCTTCACCCCGCAAGACCACGCCCAGGCTACGCACTGCCGACTCTTCGAGAAAAGCGATGGCCGCATCGACTGGCGACAGCCCGCGCAGCGGATTCACAACCTCGTGCGGGCGGCCCAGCCTTGGCCCGGCGCCCACTGCCTACTCAAGGGTGAAGTCGTGCGCATTCTCGGCAGTCAGCCGATTGACGCGCCTGCGGAACAAGCCCCGGGGACCGTGGTCCACATCGAGAAGGACCGCGTGCTGGTGGCCACAGGAAGGGGACTGCTCGCCGTGACCGGCATCCAGCCCCCGGGAAAGAAAGCAATGACCATGGGTGAATATCTGCGGGGGCGTCCGATGGAGCCGGGCACGGCATTCGAGTCGCTCCCGTGAACATCGATCCTGTGCGAGATGCCGCAATCGACGTCCTGCTGCGCGTGTTCGAGCGGGATGTCCACCTGGACGAATCGTTGGACAAGACGATCCGGCGCAAGAACCTGTCCGACCGGGGCCGCCGCTTTCTTACGCAATTGGCCTATGGCACCGTGCGCTACCGGCTCCTTTGCGATCACGTGCTCAAGGGACTGGTCCGGCAGCCGTTGGACAAGCTCCCCCCTCCCATCCTCGCCATCTTGCGGATGGGGGTGTTCCAAGCGCTGTACTGTCATCAGGTGACCTTCCCTGCGATGGTGCACACGAGCGTGGACCTCGCGAAGAAGCGGGGTCACGCGGGGACCGCCAAGCTTGCGAACGCGGTCCTGAAACGGGTGCCCCAGAATCTGGAAGATGTCGCGTTACCCGGCGCGGACACCGACCCCGCGGCGCCCTTGAGCGTGCGCCATTCCGTGCCCCTCTGGCTGGTGACGCGCTGGGTGCGAGAATACGGGCGGGACGGCGCGGCGGCCCTGTGTGAGGCGAGCAACATCCAAGCCCCCCTGACCGTTCGCGCGAACACGCTTAAGACGGGTGTGGAGGAGTTGGCAGCGGGACTGGAGAAAGCCGGATGCCCCAGTGCCAAGGAGACACCGGTTCCCGAGGAGCTGACGGTGCTTGAAGGCCCGCTGCTCAGGACCAAGCTCTTCCAGAACGGGCATTTCATGCTCCAGGACCCCGCATCCATGCTGCCCGCGCATTTGATGGAACCCAAGGCAGGTGAACGGATATTAGATTTGTGCGCTGCGCCCGGCGGAAAGACAACGCATATGGCGGCCCTGGCCGGTGGAAAAGCGGTGCTCATTGCAGGCGACGCGCGTAGAAACCGCCTGTACCGTGTGGCGGACAATGTGGCGCGGCTCGAAGCACCGGGCATCCGCCTGCTGTGCGCGGACGCGGAGCGTGCACCCTTCCGGGGCGGATTCGACGGGGTGCTGCTGGACGCGCCTTGCTCAGGCCTGGGAACGCTGCGCCGTCACCCCGATTTGAAGTGGCGCGTGCGTGAACAGGACATTGCGCGTCTCGCGGGGATTCAGCGCGTATTATTGCGCTCAGCCGTTCAACTCTGCGAAAATGGCGGGCGCATCGTCTACTCCGTTTGTACCTTCACGCCGGAAGAGACGGAAGAGATCGCGCAGTTTGCCGAAACGATGGATGGAATCACTCTGGAAGATGGACCCGAATGGCTAAATCGCTGGCGAGTAAGAAAAGGCCTGTATCGAACACTGCCAAACGGCGATCGTATGGACGGATTCTTCTTGATGCGATTGCGGAAGTCATCCTGAGGGTTTCGATGTTCGGGTTCGGCTTCGTGTGGTGGATTCTGCGCTGGAGTTTTGCCACGCTGTTCTTCATCGGCGTGATGGCGCTTGCCGGTTTTTATGTCTTCAACGAAGCGCTGGCCGGGGGCGAGTATGTCACCGTTCCCGATCTCGTCGGAAAACCTTACCTTGACGCGCGCGACATCCTGGCGCGCAGTAACTTGGAAATGGGATCGCCGGAAGACGTCTTCACGGACAAGTACCCCGAGAACTACGTGATGCATCAACGGCCCGCGGCCGGAAAGGTCGTGCGGTCCGGCCGAAAGGTATATCCCAGCGTCAGCCGGATGGACTCGGAGACCACGCCGAATGTGGTCGGCAAACCGCTTGTCGAAGCGATGAGCATTCTGGAAGGCCTTCAGCTCCGGGCCCCGTTGAGCATTTCGCGAGTCGCGCACCGCGCCGCGAAGGACACCGTGATCGGTCAGGATCCAGGGCCTGGCCAGAAGGTGTCGCGAGGCACCGAAGTGCAGTTGCTGGTGAGCGAAGGCCTCGGCACGGCGGCCATGACGTTCTATATGCCGGACCTGATGGGGATGACGCCCGAACAGGCCGCGCATGAATTGGCGCCGCTAAATGTACGGGCCGCGTTGGTCAAGGTGGACGGCACGGAACCGCCCCTCAATGTTGTTATCGCGCAGCGCCCTGAAGCGGGCACGCTTCTGTCCCCGGGATCGGCCGTGAGTTACGACGTGCGCACGAACGCCCCGGTGCCGGGCGCGTGGCGCAAGGTAACCGTCGTGTACGAGATTCCGGGACACCGGGACATGCCGGAAGTCGAGGTTCGGATGGACGCAATATTCAAGGATGGCGTCCGCAAGACCCCGTTCCCACCGCTTGAGTACTACGTGGACGGCCTGCCGCCCAAGTACCGGCGGGAGACCAAGATCCGGCAGTCCATCCCGTTCCAGGACAATCTGACGGTGGAAGTCTTTCTCGATGGGGTTCGCGTGCGCTCGTACTATTACGAGGGCGACGCTGAGCCCGTCATTCGGGATTTTGAAGTGAAACAGGGAGAGAAGAGCAGTGCCGGAGCTTAAGATTGCCCCATCGATCCTCGCCAGCGATTTCAGCCGCCTGGGGGAAGAGATTCGCGCCGTGATCGATGCGGGCGCGGATTGGATTCATGTGGATGTCATGGACGGCCATTTCACACCGAACATCACCATCGGGCCGCCCGTCGTGGCGGCGTTGCGGCAGCACTGCAGTGTGCCGATGGACGTTCATCTCATGATCACCGACCCAGACGCGTATATCAAGGATTTTGCGGACGCCGGCGCCGACATCATTTCATTTCACGTGGAAGCGGCCAGACACCCTCACCGGACCATCAGCAAGATCAAGGAATTGGGGTGTCAGGCGGGCATCGTGCTCAACCCCGGCACTTCGCATGATGATATTGAGTTCCTTGTGGACTCCGTGGACATGGTTCTCATCATGACGGTCAATCCGGGGTTTGGCGGGCAGTCATTCATCCCGGAAATGGTTCGTAAGATCCAGTACGTGCGGGCCATGCTCGGAGACCGGGACCTCGAGGTGGACGGCGGTATCGATGCGACCACCGCCCGGACCGTCATCGACGCGGGGGCCAATGTTC
>JADLCA010000352.1 GCA_020847495.1 Candidatus Hydrogenedentota bacterium
TCTCTTCAAGGACTCTTCGGCTTCCCTCTTTCCACGAAACAGCCTGCGCAGCGGGCGGCGCAACACCGCAAGGGCAACGAGTACAGAAAGAAAGAGGTACACCAAACCGTGCATGACGCCGGAGACCGGAGCTGGAAATATCCCGTCAAACACCGGCCCCAGGAGAATACGATACGTGGCAATACACAAGACATTGAGGAGGAGAAATGAGATGGCAAACCGTGCAAGCAAGGCATTCGGGGAATGCGCTTCTGGAGCTGACGGCCCCTCTTCAGACTTATCACTCACGTCCGCATGCCCCGAATTCTGGAATAGCCGTCATCCCGCATATGCTCACTTTCAGGTGTTAATAGTCTGCTTCACCTTGCTCTGCTGATTCAACATCTCAAAAAGTTCTGTCAACCCCAACGGAGCAGGGCGGGACGTACCCCCAGAATTGAAATAACTTCAGCCACGCGCCATTGGGCGCTGCTATAAGGAAGGGTTCTCGCACGAGCAGTGCCGCTCGATCATGACCAGCGAAACCGGCCGCCATTTCGATCCGAATCTGATCGAAGTGATGCTCAGCATCGAGGACCGGTTCCTGGCCATCTATCAGGCACACCAGGGGGATTGAAGCCCGCCTGGACGATGCGTACCGTGGAGCCTCGAGCGGGTTTTCCGTGTCGCGTCAAGCTCTTGTGGCCTGAAGGGTCACTGTACTTGTAGCCCGGGGTTGGCCGAAGCTCAGCGAAGGCCTACCCCGGGTATACAGACCATTTTTCACTACCCTGAAAGGGTTGCATAGCCGTCGTGTCGCCAATGCCAAACGCGCCGTTCATCAAATTGAACCATATGCTATGCACCCCCTTCAGGGGATTATCGGGGAGCGACCGACCCCGGGTAGTCCCGCGTTCCGCGGGCCAACCCGGGGCTGTGAGTACATAGGCCCTTCAGGCCATTGCGGCGGCTCAACGCCGCCGATTCGCACCCATCTTGGCCGGGCTCAGTTCGCCCTGAATCACCGTCAACTTGCGATAGCCCGCACCCTAAGGATGACCGGCGGGGGCGCCGGTCCCACACCCAATGTGTCGCCCCCCCGCGGTCGTCGCATGATTCCCATTCATCTTATACTTCCCATTCTTCTTGCAAGCACAGATCACTTGAGACGCGACAGCCTCCTCACACCTCTACCTTCGGCACTTCGAATCCCTTCCGGTACTCGCGGGTGAGCATGCGGTTGGCCTCATCGTCATTCACGAACTGCTCGGTCGCGGGGTCGAAATCGAGGGAGCGGCCCAGGCGCACGGAGATCATCCCCAGGTGGCACAGGGCCGACGAGTAGTGTCCCTCCTCGATAGGCGCGTTCAGCAGCTTGGGGTCTCGGGCCTTCACGGCGTCGATGAAGTTGCCATAATGATCGCCGCCCTCGTTGCGCGAAGGTCCTTCGCGGCGATTCTTGCCATCCTCATCGCACAGCATCGTCTTGTACCCACTGTAATCGCTGATGCTCATGATTCCCTTGGATCCATAGAACAGGTTGCCGATGCTGACGCCACCCTCGGAATTGGTCATCCACGGGCGCACCTCGAACACGAGCATGCGTCCCCTCTCCCCCGCTTCCGGATAGAAGTACTGAGTCGTGGTGACGTTCGGCACTTCCTTGGCATCGTCGAAGATGAGCAGGCCGCCCATACCGGAAACCTTGCTCGGCAGTCCGACGCCGAGTCCCCAGCGCGCCACATCCATCTGGTGCACGCCCTGGTTGCCGAGATCGCCGTTTCCGAAGTCGAGGAAGTAGTGCCAGAGATAGTGTGCGTAGATGCCGCCGAGCTTGTTTTTGCCGTCGGTGCCTAGGTCGCCGCCTTCCTTGCCCAGCCACGGACGCTCCGCCGCCGGACCCAGCCACAGATCCCAGTGCAGACCGGCGGGCACTTCGGCGGGCTTGCTCTTACCGATGGAAGGACGTTCCTTGTAGCAAAGGCCGCGCGCCATGTAGACATCGCCGATGAGTCCATCCTTCAGATGCTGCATGGCCTCGATGATGCCTTTGCTGCTGCGGATCTGTGTGCCGTGCTGGACGATCCGATTGTACTTCTTCGCCGCGTTCACAAGCTGGCGGCCTTCCCACACATTGTGCGAACAGGGCTTCTCGACGTACACATCCTTGCCGGCTTCCATGGCCCAGATGCTTGCCAAGGTGTGCCAATGGTTCGGAGTCGCTATACTGACCGCGTCCACGTCCTTATCCTCGATCGCTTCACGCAAATCGGTATAGGTCTTCGGCGTGGGCGCGCCATCTTCGGTGGCACGCTTGAGGCCGGTCGGATGCACGTTCTCATCCACATCGCAGATCGCCACGAGCTGCGAATTCGGACACGTCCGCCATCCTTCGATGTGGTTGCCTCCACGGCCATTGAAGCCGATCACGGCCATGTTCACCTTCTCGTTCGCGCCAAACACTTTGCCTGCCGCCATCGTGCCCGCCACGATGACCGCCGAACTGCGCGATAGAAACTGCCTCCGTGAAATGGCCATGATGCCTGCTACCTCCCTGCCGTCAGCCACCCTGTACTTCTGCGTTACCCGTCGCTCCACTCACTCGTGGAGTTGCACCATCGAAGTTTAGCAGCATGCAATCGTGCCCCGCCATCTGTCTGTAGGGCGGGATTTGTTCCCACCTTCAATTGAGGATTTTTGAGAAGAATCCTATGAGTACAGATCCGGATACTGCTGGATACCTTAAGAAGGCGGGAATCAATCCCGCCCCACGAATGGCGTTTCGCAGAAAACCCCCAGCTCACGCAACGTAGCGCCCACTTGCGGCCTACACCCAGGGACGCTAGTATCAAATGTGTTTCCCCTGCTATGAATTGCGGGAAGTTCGCTGGCCGGATGTTTTGGAGTTGCTCTCGAAGGTCTTGATGCGCTTGGATAGCGGAGTTGACCGGAGCGCAGGCTACAGAAATGGAGTAATCAAGCGTGAGAAACCTCCTGTTATGTTTACCGGTGGCCGTGCTATTAGTCGAACTCGCATGCGCGCAGGCCCAGGAGGAGTCGGCCCCTGCCTCATCTTGGCGTGAGATCTATTTCGCGGGTGAACCATTGCGCATCGGAAACGGGGCCCAGTTTCTGTTCGACGACTACGTGGTTGAAGACAAGTACGGGCTGACGCGAGTCCTGGGAACCGTTGAGAAATTCTCCGGGAATCCTCTGAGCATCGGCGCAAACATGCCTTGGGAGATGGAGTCAACGAGCTTCGGAGGTGCAAACCTGCGACATGTCGTCTTTGATCCCGTGGAGCAGGTGTTCAAGGGCTGGTATGTCATCTACCGCGTGGAATCCGATCCCGGCGGCATGGGCAATAAGTACAACTACAGCACTCTGTACGCCGAAAGCAGAGACGGCACCGCGTGGGAGAAGCCCGCACTGGATTTGTATCTCCACAATGGGCAGAAGACTAACATCATCTTGCGCGAGGATCACGAGACGGCGCTGCTTGAAGAGGTTATGCTGGACCCCCAGCCGGAAAACTCTTCAAGGCGGTTTATCGGACTCGTGAAGACTGTACCTCCTGGCGAGACCACGCGATGCATCGTCCGCATGCATTCCCCTGACGGAAAGCGATGGACTTTGGATACTGACCCCGTGCTGTTCCGGGGTGCATCGGATGGCGCTTATTCCCTGGTTCACTCTGTTGAAAGGCAACGGTGGCTACTGTATCGACGCCCCCCTACCCGGGCATTGGAGAATGCGAAGGACCCTTTCTATTCCGAGAGAAACAACAAGCGGCGGCTTTCGGTTTCCATGAGTACCGACCCGAAATCCTGGACCTATCCGCGGGGCATCGTTGTATTGGACGAGGTGGACGATGCACGCTTGGAGCAGATGGGAAACAGGATGGACATCGATTGGGCAAGGGCCATCAAGAGTGGAGGTGTCTTCTTCGGATTCTTGAGCCTGATGGACAACCTGAAGATTGCGGTTCCCGTGCACGACCATTTGATGTGGAGCCGGGACGGGCTTGACTGGGATCGCTTGCCCGAACGCCCTCTCTTCATCGAGAACGGTTCTCCGGGTGACTGGGACGCCAACTCGATTCATGTTGGCTCCCTGGTTCCTCATGGTGATCGAATTCACGTCTACTACAGCGGAAGCAACACGACCCAGTCCTTTTACGGACGCGAGGGGGAAACAAACATACCCCAGTTCACCGGTACCGGCCTTGCTTTCGTCGGAAGAGACCGCTTTGTTGGGCTTCAAGCCGGCCCCGAGGGCGGCTATTTGCTGACTCGCCAGTTCATCCTTGAAGGCAACCGCATCGAAGTGAACTGCCGCTCTCTGCTTCAAGCGCCTCCCCCCGACTCGTGCAGCGAACTCGAAGCCGAACTCCTGCAGCCCGCGGAAGAGCAATTCAACGCGTTGGCCTATCCCGGCTTTTCCTTCGAGGACTGCGACGCGATAACCGTGGAAGACTCCTACAGCCAAGTTCTCACCTGGAACGGTTCAGCCGATTTGTCGTCGTTACAGGGAAGACCTGTCTATATCCGGTTCCGAATCAGGAACGCGACCATTTATACCTTTACAGTGCTGCGCGACTGAAGGGCGGCGCGATTCTCCTCCACAAAGCGCTCCGGCCACCGGGGTGACCGGAGCGTACGCATCCAGTCACTTCATGCCCTAATCCTGGCAGAGCCGCTGGCCGAGCGCGGCGATGAAGTCGCCGAGAATCGGAACGCCCCCGAACGCTTGCCAAAGCAGATCAAGGAAGTAGCAGAGAATCGAGATGCACGACATACTGGTCCCTCCTTCTCGTGGCCGAGATGCCCCCGTGGACCTGTCCGCGGCCATCGGGCCGCCTGACTTGAATATAGTCCCATGAGTCCTTGCCGTCAATGGGGCTGCGTTTACGGCCAACACCGTCCAAAACACCCGCGAAACCAATGATGGTTCGCGCGAGAGATTGCACGGCCCGCGAATCCAACAATCACAGACAGGAAGAGCACAGTCAGGCTGAGGCGTGGCTGTGCTCTTTTGATTCTGCTTTCCTACTTGGCAGCGTGTCCATGCGCACGGGCATTTGACCACGTCTCAGCAAAGGCACGAAGCGGACGGCAACCTCCATGGTCGAAGTCAATTTGGTACAAATCGGTCAATGCCCGCCATTGCCGGCTGCAAGAGCGGTCTCTATAGTCTTTGTGAATTGTGGAACCTGTATCTTCCGTTTGCCACGTTGTTAGGACTTGGTTGCAGAAGGGAATTCAGCATCATGCGTTTACGTGTCTACATGCTCATTGCGCTTGGGGCCCTGCTCATCACGCCTGGGATGCTTCATGCCGCGCCCGCGGACTCCGCAAAGCGGATGAAACTGAACGAGATTCCCTGGTCTATCGGGGGCAAACCCGTGCTCGGCACGTACGGGGCCGAGCGCGTCGAGGACCTCCAACGGGTCAAGGATGTTGGAATGAACCTTGTGCTCGGCGGCAAGACGGAACTCGACCCATCAACACCGCAGGGCGCTTTCTGCCTCGAGAACGGGATTAAGGTCATGCCTCACGTGACCTCCTACCTCTACCACGGGATCCGTTTGCGCGACCCCATCACGGCGGATCAGAAGTCCATTCCCCTGCACTTCGTTCACGGCCGCAGAGAGCAGGAGACCCAAGTCATCCAACTCGACGACGAACTGATCCGCTACGAAGCGATGACGGAAAACGAACTCGTCAATTGCGAGCGTGGCTATGGCGGCACCACGCCCGCCGCGCACCGGGAAGGGATGATCCTCTTCTGGCCCGAGACGTGCCGTGCCGAGATCGCGCAGATTAAAGACAGCCCGAATCTCTATGGATACTACGTTCTCGACGACAGTCCCGGGGATGCGGTGTCGACCTTGCGCGCCTTGTACAAGGTGATCCGCGAAACCGACCCCAATCCCAACCATCCCGTATGCGCGGGTTTTGGGGATGCGGGCTCGGTCATCAATCTGGCACCGGGCGTGTGCGATATCATGATGATCTACTGGTATCCTGTCAGCACGAACCGCTACGACCGCGAACGGACGGCACAGGAGGTGCAACACATGCTCTCCGAAGCGCGGGAGCGGGTCCCCGGACTTCCGTTCATGGGGATCTATCAAGCCTTTGACGGCGGTCCCGCAAAGACAGGACAGGGCGTTCCCACGCCCGGGCAACTCCGCGAGCAGTTGGAGGACTTCGTGCGCGAAGGCGCGTGCGGGCTGGTCGCCTTCATCTGCCACAACGATGGTCTGCCCGGTTGGGCCGACTTGGATGCGTTGGGGAAAGTGGTCGAAGCGGCCAACCGCGAAATACTCGATACCGGCGGCTTGCTCGTCCGGCCCGAAACCCCTTCCATGCAAGCCAAGCGCGTTCAGCCCGAAGGGCATTGGGTGAATCCGCAGCCGCTCCCCGGCTACGTGCCCGCGTGGTATATCGCCGCGCCCTTCGAGGAAACCTCGGGCAAGATGCTCGACACGGAAATTCCACCGGACGAGGGCATCGACCCCACCGCGGTCTACCCCGTGCTGACGGGTTCGGCGGGCTGGCGCGTGCGCGAGACCACCAGCGGCACCATGGGCCTTTCCGAGATCTACGGCCAGAAGGGCCTCGCCTATGCCTACTGCGACGTGACCAGCCCCGTCGAACAGGCCGTCCAGATGCGCTTCTGCTCCGACGACGATGCCGTCGTGCGCATCAACGGCAAGGAAGTCTATCGCTACACCGGCGTGCAAGGCCTCGACGTGGACAAGTACACAGTCCCCGTGACCCTGCCGCAAGGCACGTCCCGCGTCGAGGTCAAGGTCTACAACCGCGCCGGCATGTGGGCCTTCTTCATGCGCTTCACGGATCTGGAAGGGCGGCCGCTGGAGGGATTGCAGTTCGTGCCCATGAAGCAGTGAAGGGGTCTGGCGCCGGAAGGCGCGTTTTGATCCCAATATGGAAACCCTTGGGATTCGCACCAGCAGCGCGATTCCCAAGGGTCGAAATATCAATAGTTAACCAATGCTTTCAGTCGCTCAACATGCGCTGGGGCAGTACTGGCTATCTCAACAATGGCTTGTGGACTAATCGGAGTGGCGCTTCCGCAGTTGCGCTGCCAACAGGCTCGCGAGCCCCATGCCCAACACCGTCATCGTGGCCGGTTCGGGAACCGGAGCGGGCGTGAAACCAGTGATGTCGTACCGGGCAGCGACGTTGCTTGTAGTGCTGCCGGTATCGATCCAGAGTTGGGAAATAAGATAAGACCCATTCTCCAGTTCACCACCCGACCAGCCTGACCATCCGTCCCACCAGTTGCGATGACCGTAGGTATAGGTGGTCGACACGTCGCCACTGCTGCCGTGCAGGGTCAACCCCATCGTCCCATCGTTCAAGATATTGAGCGTGAAATCAAATACACCTATCGTGTCACCGGGGTTAAACAACTGAGCGGAATAGAGGTCATTGTTGTCGGCCAGTCTCGCGTAGTTCCTGGAACCTGCATAGAAGGTGGCGATTGCACTGTTGTTGAACATGTAGCCGCCCCAGCCGTACGTGTCCAGTGACAAATCGGCCTGTTGCCTGTCGACCAGCCCGATCTGGAGATACGAGCCGGACGTGAGCCCGCTCACATCAACGGTTCCCGTGATGGTCACCGGCGAACCGGCCGTCCAGTAGAAGATACTCGCGGCATCTCGATCGATATCGTAATCATAGTCACCGTCACCATCGTCTCGAACCGTATTGGAGTCTGTGCCGCTGAGCGTCCCACTCAAGGTGATTGAGGTCGCCCCAGCCAGGCTGGCAAGCGATACGAGCAAGGCAAATACACACATATACCTCGCGACAAGTGTCTTCATTATTGGCCCCCTATTCCTTCTCAGCGCCATTATGCGTGTCGCATATATCGTTGGACACCCAATGGCATCCCCCACAGTACAGCTTCACAAAAAACCGGGAGAACACACCTTTGCGCCACGCAAAGACTTTGCGCGGCAAATGACCTCCTCTTCTTGCGCCCAAGTGATTAATTGACACAGCACCCCGCAAAAAGGCAGCAAGAAGTGTACCGTGACGCGGAAATTGGCTCAAGGCATTGATAATAATGGAGTAATATAATGCGGCACTCTTAATGCAGTTTTTCGCACTGTAGAATAGGTTGGCTGAGCTGATTGACATTTGATGCCACGAGTTGCCTATGGGCTCGTATGGCACACATCTCATAACGCTCCGTGGGTGCTTCAAAAGACAGGGGCCACAAAGTTGAGTGGAGCCTGTGACACAAGGCCCCCGACTCCTCTGTTCCATGCAATCACCTTCCGCTGAAACCGCTCTGAGCGCTGAAAGCGCCCCGCAACTTTAGCCAGGGAGGCCGCGAAGCGTAACCCCTGGTAAAGACGCTCTCCCCGTTATGCAGCCCTGTAAGGGTCGCGCAAGGATGGGTATATCAAGGTATTGCGGCGCCCTTGCCGGGGGCTTCCTCAGGAACTCTGCATGCGCACCCCCCTCGCGTACGGCACACTCCGAAACGGGTGCCGAGTGGGTGTATGCGTTTGGCTTTCGTGCTAGACTGTTGGTGCGCGGGAGGGCGTGGTTCGACCTGCCCTAATAAGTCCAAGAGGGGGAGCATTCATGCTTCGGGAAACATCCACGGACGATGCACAAGAACCACGGGTGACGCTACCCCCTCCTGTGCCCGAGGACCAGCCGTGGGGATTCTGGGCCACGTTGGGGTTTGGCGTTCTTGCCATCATTCTCAGCATTGTCGCGAGTTTCGCGGCGATCTTCCTGAGTGGCATCTGCTTGGCTTTACTTCGTGACGGCGCCATAAACCTGAAGCACCTCCCTGGCATCGTCCACAA
>JADLCA010000353.1 GCA_020847495.1 Candidatus Hydrogenedentota bacterium
GCGCCTGTGCCACACGCGCTTGCCATGCCGGTGTCTTCCTTTTGCTTCTTTCGGTCCGTGGTATGCCTGAACGCTTCAAGAGTTGCAGGGTAACAACGTAGCGTAGACAGACGTGTGGCACAGGCGCCCTCGCCTGTGTCTTCGTAACGATTGGCATGATGAACAGCGCACTTCTCTGTTTTGTTGCTGCTATTGCATGGGGGGCGCCGGCTGCGTCGGAAGGCGTTGCGTTGAGCCCCTTGCCGGCGCAGTTGGAGCTGCTAATCAAGGCCTATCCAGACCTTGATGCCTCGCGTTGCACCTCTCAACTCCTCGTCTGGAATGATGGGACCTCTGTGCCCATTTCACCGCAGCTCGCAGGGCGCCCCGACGACCAACAACTCGCGGATGCCACGATCCGGGACCAATTGCTGCTTGTCTATCCTAAAGGCTGGCCCTTTGAAGTCCCCCGCGTGAACCACGATCCCGGCAGGTTGCGGTGCGACGCCTTTTTCCGAAAGGTGTATGGGGCGGCAGCAAAGGACGTCGAGAGGCAATTGATACGCGTGCCCTGGCCGCCTGCGGGTCAAGGCGCGAGCGTGCCCTTTTCAAATGCGAATGGCGCCGCGGAAGCACTGCGGAAGGTGGGAGAGGAACTGTCCACGCTGACCTCGGAAATCCGGACGTCTGTCAATCGGCCGTGCGGCACGTACAACTGGCGCACTATCGCGGGAGCAGATCGCCCCAGTCCGCACAGCTTCGGAATCGCCATTGACTTCACGCTGCCCAAACATCTCCACCGCTATTGGCTCTGGGGCCGCGGCAAGAACGGTGGGGAGCCGATCTATCCCGCGGAGGTTCTCGATGATACGGCGATGCGCGCAATCGTCGAGACCTTCGAGAAACACGGATTCATCTGGGGCGGCAAGTGGTACCATTACGACCTGATGCATTTTGAGTATCGCCCGGAATTGCTCTGAAACTCCGGCAATATGCAGGGGGCTACTGCTATGAAGTTCATGTCACGACGTTTGGCTGGCACAGTCTTGGTCTTGCTGTCGATCTTGCCGATGGGATTCGCGGACGCGGTGCCGTGGTACGAGTCTCTGCTGGTAGGTATGGAAGTGGGACCTACCGGCGCGCAGTTCGGCTCGGATCGGGCGGACGTCAAGTACGCCTATCGCTTTTCGGGCAAGGACATCGTTGAAGCACAGATCGCGGCGGGATCGCAGTACCTGGTGATCTGGGGGAAGGACAGCGAATACGCCTACTACGACTCCAAGGTCGCGCCGAAGTGTCCCGGCCTTGGGACGCGTGATGTGCTGCGGGAGGCGGTCGAGGCGGCGAAGCCACACGGTCTGCCTGTCATCGTCTATTGTGTGGTCCAAGGCAATGGGTATCCCCTGCGCGAGCATCCCGAGTTCAAGATGAAGGATAGCGAGGGTAAGCCCATCGACCGGATTTGCCTGAACTCGGGTTTCATGGAGCACTTGAAGGCCGTCGTGGACGAGATGCTCGCGTACGGGATTCAAGGCTTCCATATCGACATGCTGGACCAGGGGTTTGGGCCGCCTTATGGGTGCTGGTGCGACGCATGCCGCGAACGCTTTGAGAAGGACTACGGGAAGCCCATGCCGAGAGGGGTCTCGTGGGACGAGGATTGGGACCGGATGCTGGAGTTTCGCTACAACACCTGCGAGCGGTTCGAACGCGAAATTTACCGGCACATCAAGGAACGGCAGGCCACGTGTTCCGTGGATTTCAATTACCACGGCAATCCGCCGTTCTCGTTCGAGTTGGGCCAGCGGCCGGTGCAGCATGCGCACATCGGCGATTTCGTTACCGGCGAATGCGGGGTGTGGGGTTTCGGGGCATTGAGCACCAGCCTGGAGGCGCTCTTCCTGCGCGGCACCGACCCGGACAAACCATTTCAAGTCGTGCTCCAGCGCGGGGTGCGCTCCTACCACGACCAGACCACGCGGCCGCTGCAGGACCTGCGGTGGGAGATGTTCAGCCTGCTCATGCATGGCGCTCAAGTCACGATCGTGGACAAGACGCCTTTTGACGGATCGCTGGACCGCGTGGCCTACGAACGCTACGGCGAGATCTTCCGCGAGGTTGCGGCCAAGCGCGAGCACTTCGGGCCTGGCCACGTGCCGGTGGCGGAAGCGGGTGTGTTCTTTTCGCACCGCACCCGCGACTGGTACGCGCGTGAGACACCGCGCAAGTACTCCGAGCCGTTTTACGGCGCCCACAAGGCGCTGGTCTACGAGCACATCCCCATGGGGATTCTCTTTGATGAGAATCTCACGCTGGAACGGCTTCGCCCGTGTCCCGTTGTGTACCTGCCGGGTGCGGCCATTGTGTCGCAGGCCGAGGCGGACCTGCTACGCGCGTACGTACGCGCGGGTGGCAAGCTGCTCATAACGGGTGAGACCGGTACGCATGATCGGATGGGTGCTCCGCTCAGCGAGAGTGCATTGACCGATCTGATTGGCGCGCGGTTGGTGCGCCGTCTGGACACCGACGACAACCACGTGTCATTCCCCAAAGAGGGAGGGGAATTGGATGCGCTGGCGAAGGACATTCCTCGCGACTGGCCCTATCTGGTCCGGGGCGCGGCCGTGGTTTACGAGCCCACCACGGCCAAGGTCTTTGGAACACTCTATCGCCCCTATCGATCCCTGTTGCAGCAACAGGGCAAAGAGGGCTTCTGGCTTCCGCAAAGTCCAGAAGAGGCTGTGGGTCCCGCCATACTTATTAATGACTTCGGCAAAGGTCGCGTGGTTTGCATCGCCGCCGCCCCGGACACGGCGATCGCCGGAGAATGGGGAATGCCGGAAGACCGCTTGCTGATCCGGAATGCAATCCACTTCCTGAATCCCGCGCCCGCT
The DNA here is from genome assembly GCA_020847495.1 of Candidatus Hydrogenedentota bacterium. Lineage (GTDB taxonomy): Bacteria > Hydrogenedentota > Hydrogenedentia > Hydrogenedentales > SLHB01 > JAHDWY01. The sequence continues at coordinate 2,874 of JADLCA010000353.1, forward strand.
GTGCGCATCGATGCGCCGAGGTTCGTCGAGAGCGTCGTGACGCGAGGGCCGGAACCGGGAATTCTCAGGGTACATTTCACGGCCTATTTGTCTACGCCGCAGAGCACGGCCAAAGAGCGGCCATTGACCGTTCCGGGGCTCATCGAGGACACACCCATGTATCGGGCACGAATCGAAGTGTCCGATGGCGTGAAACGGGTCATCCCGTTCAATGCTTCCACGCGCGTGAAGCGTCACGGCCAGAACGTTGAGGTGCAAATAGAAGACATTCATGAAGTGCTGGAGTTTCACACCAGGTAGTCCCGGGACGACCATGATGGCGGGCGTCTCGCGATTTGGCATCATCAAACGCGAGGAGTACTTCTTGATTTCACGGATTGAAGACGGGCGAGGGCCGTAAATGGAGGTCCAAGTTCCAAGATTTCAATACGTGCATAGATATACTGTAGAGTGTAAAATGACAACGAGCGAGCGGTCATTCTGTTCTCTCATGGTGAGAGCGGCTGACGTACCAGGTGGCAAGCCGGCTCTTTTCGTGATGCCACCCATGTCGCTAAGCAGTTGGAGTTCTTGTTGGTTGGGGCATGCACGACGATTCGGACGCGGCCTGAAGTTGTGGCTGTGGATTGGAGGCACTGATGAGCGCCCCTGAAACACGAACAGCCGTGCTTATCCATGAAGACCCCGCCCAGGTTGAGATTCTTACCCGGCTCCTCGCTGGTGAAGGGTTGGAGGTGTCAGTCTTCACCGATGCGGGGGATGCCTATTCCTCATGTATCGGTGAGGTGCCCCCTGCGATCATCGTGTGCGGTTTGCATCTGCCGGGTATTGATGGTCTTCAATTCTGCCGCTTGTTGCGTTCACCGATGTCGGGTATGGCCGTTAACGTGCCCATTCTGATTGCCGAAGCAACCATTTCTCCGGAAGAGACCGGGCGGCTTGCGGCCAGTGCGGGCGCTACCGCGTATCTTCCCTTGCCGGCGGCAACGGACGGTCACTCCGAGACATTGCGCGCGTTGCTTCAATTCACTCCACCGCCCCGCACGCGTCGCCTACTTCTCATCGTCACCACTCACACAGATGACACGTCCCGGCAAAAGGCCTTTGAGGCGGCAGGCTTTCATGTGGACGTGGCGCTGGGGTTTCAGAAGGCGCTGGAACAATTCGGGCGTGGCGCCTGCGAGCTTGCCGTGGTGGACGCGCCAACGGCGGTTTATCCCTGCGGCGAGCTGCTGACGCAGCTTCGGGCGCTTCGGTCCGAGGCGGCCCTCGTGATGATCGTGGACGCACCCGAGCCCCGGGACATCCTCGCATTCGTGCAAAGGGGCGCCGCGGCCTGCGTGCCTGCCCCGTGTCCTCCTGACGCGCTGGTCCGTCTGTGCGAAGAAGTCCTCCGGGAGCGCGCCTGGGTCCGGATGGAAAGCCAGGTGCGCGACAAGACCCGCGAGTTGCGCGCGTCCAACGACCGGTACACGGCCCTGTTTGAAGGTGCGCGCGACGCGATTCTGATCGCCGATCCCGACTCCGGTCTCATCCTCCAAGCCAACCGGGAAGCGGAGAGACTCATGAGGCAGCCTCTCCAGAAACTCGTTGGACTGCACTACAGCCAGTTGCACCCCACGGAAGGAGGAGAAGGGCGGCGGAAAGCATTCGAGCGGCACGCGTCTATGGACGCCGACCAACCCAAGGAGACGGAGATTCTCCGGCCGGATGGTACGGTCTTGCCGGTGGAGGTCAGTGGAGGTGTTGTGGACCTGGGAGATGGAAGCCGGGTTGTACAAGGCCTGTTTCGCGACATCAGCAAGCGGCGCGAGGTGGAGGCCGCGCTTACGGAGCAGATGTCCAGGCAGCGTCTGCAATTTGAAAGGTCCAAGGATGGAATCGTCGTCCTCAACCGTCAGGGAGGACTCCACGAACTGAACCAACGCTTTGCCGGCATGCTGGGCTACTCGCTTGAAGAAGCGAAGTCGCTGCATGTGTGGGATTGGGATGCCCAATGGACCAAAGAAGAATTGGCGAACAGGGTGCTGCACGATCCCGAGGTCACGTTCGAGACGCGTCATCGCCGTAAAGACGGCAGCATCTATGAGGTCGAAGTCAGCACGATCCTCGCGCTATGGGGAGGACAGATGCTCCGGTATTGCGTGTGCCGGGACATCACGCGGCGCAAGCAGACCGAGGCCCTGCTGCGGGAGACCACGTCTTTGCTTGATGCAGTATTCGATTCGGCCTCGGACGCACTGCTGGCGGTAGATGCCAACGGGGGAGTATTGCGCGCCAACCGGCGCTTCCATGAGTTGTGGAATGTGCCCGGCGAGATTGCGAACATTCGCGGTGCCGACCTGGTTGTGTCGGCGCTCTCGCCGCATCTGGAGGACCCAGGACCGTTTTCCCGGATGGTGGAGTATCTGGAGACCAAGCCAGAAGCCGAATACATCGGCAGTTTCGAATTGCGCGACGGACGAACCGTTGAATGCCACTCGTGGTCTCATTCCGGGGTAGCAGGGATATCGTGCCGAATCTGGAGCTTCCACGAAGGGGTATTGCCCGCGCGAATCCAGAAACGGCCTCGAAGGTCCACTCCGCATCCCGAAGCCGGGCAGGGACAGGACGCCTGACCCCCCCGAATGGGGCCGCTCCAGCCGGGCCGCGGACGAACAGATACGCGGTTGCTCCTTCCTGAAATGCGCATGAAACCTTGGTCCCATATGCGCGGCGACGGCTTGTTTGAGATAGTTTTAGTGTGTGCGCTACTATATCGTGTTCACAGCGTGGCGAGACTGCGGCCATCCATTTGTCCTGCACTTCGTCCGTTTCTCAGGATTGTCAGCGATCGGCTGCATAGAACAAGGGAGATTAGAACATGGCGATAGTCGATTTTGGCGGGGTCAAAGAAGAAGTCATCACGCGCAAGGAATTCACCTTGGCCAAGGCCCGCCGCGTGCTCAAGAACGAAACCATCGCGATTATCGGATACGGGGTGCAGGGGCCGGCGCAGTCGCTCAACATGCGCGACAATGGTTTCAACGTAATTGTGGGCCAGTCCAAGGCCTTCAAGAAAGACTGGGACCGCGCCATCAAAGACGGGTGGAAGCCTGGCAAGACCCTGTTCGACATCGAAGAGGCGGTTCAACGCGCCACCGTTATCCAGTATCTGGTTTCCGACGCCGCCCAGAAGGCCCTTTGGCCGGTTATCAAGAAGAACCTCAAGCCTGGCGACGCCTTGTACTTCTCGCACGGCTTCTCCATTGTGTACCGCGATCAGACCAAGGTGATTCCGCCCAAGGACGTGGACGTGCTCCTGGTGGCCCCGAAAGGATCGGGAACCTCCGTGCGCCGCAATTTCCTCTCCGGCGCGGGGATCAACTCGAGCTTTGCGGTCCACCAGGACGCGACCGGCCGCGCGCACGAGCGCTGCATCGCCATCGGCATTGGGATTGGCTCCGGCTACCTCTTCCCGACGACGTTCGAGCATGAAGTCTGGAGCGACCTCACCGGCGAGCGCGGCGTGCTGATGGGCGCGTTGGCGGGCATCATGGAAGCCCAGTACGACACCCTGCGCAAGCACGGCCACAGCCCCAGCGAAGCCTTCAACGAGACCGTTGAAGAGTTGACGCAGAGCCTCATCCGTCTGGTCGACGAGAACGGTATGGACTGGATGTACGCGAACTGCTCGGCCACGGCCCAGCGCGGCGCGCTCGACTGGAAGCCCAAGTTCAAGAAGGCCGTGCTGCCGGTGTTCTCGGAGTTGTACGAGCGCGTGAAGACCGGCAAGGAAACCGCGCGCGTGTTACAATCGTGCGGGCAAAAAGACTACCAGAAGCAGTTGAGCAAGGAACTTGGCGAAATCGGCAACAGCGAGATGTGGCGCGCAGGCGCCGCGACCCGCGGCCTGCGCCCGAAAGAGGCGGCCAAGAAGATCACCAAGTCCACCAAGGGTGTGGGCGGGCGCAAGTCGAACTAGTCCCAGGCAATCAATTGCGACACGGCCCATCCCAAAGGCCCGCGGTCGCGCAGCAGGGAGTTTCGCGAGAGACCTCGCATGGGCCATGCGGGCGGCGGACAGGGCTCGCCCGCGTGGCCTGCACGTTCACCATTCTCCTTAGAGTGCGTAAGAAGTAGGTAATTCGCAGCGGGCCAGGCGTATGGACGCAGCCAGGCCCAGATCCAGTGGAAGGAGATACCGTGTTCGACCGGATTAACATTCACAGCAGTATTCCCGTGTACGAGCAGATCGAATACCAAGTGCGCATCGCCTTGGCCAGCGGCCGCCTCAAGGCGGGCGACCGGCTGCCCTCCATAAACACAGTGACCGAGCAGCTTGGAGTCAATGCAAACACGGTCGTCCGGGCGTTCCAGGATTTGACATACATGGGCATCGTCCACGGACGGCGCGGCATGGGCACCTTCATCCTGGAGGACGCGGCCGCGAAATGCCGCGATGCCGTGCGCGAAGAGATCATCGGGCGGTTTCACGAGATCATCAGCGAAGCGAAAGCAAGCGGGATGACTGCCAAGGAAGTGAAGACGTGTCTTGACGCGCTGTACGCCGCCGCGCCCGACGCCGACAAGCTCGAAGCGGCCGTGAAATCGCTGATCAAAGGCAAGTAGGCAGGCAGGGAACAATGCCGGCGCGGCGCCCTTCGCGACGCGGGGGCGCCGCAGGCACACGCCCATACCTCGAATATCTGCAGTACTTCGCCGCTGCCCAAGTTGGCGAAGCACGGCAGCACATCTGCATAAATTCAGGGGATAAATTCAGGGACAGACTACGAATTTCTTGTTCATTCCAGCCTATTGTGTGTAGAATTGGCTTCATGAGCAGGGTGGCACGGATAGTCGTTCCGGGGTTTCCGCATCATGTGACGCAGCGGGGAAACCGGCGGGCGGATGTCTTCGAGACGGATGAGGACCGGCACGCGTATTTGGGCTTCCTGAAGAAATACTGCGGCCGCCATGGCCTAGACGTTTGGGCGTATTGCCTGATGAGCAACCACGTCCATCTGGTCGTGGTGCCGCAGCGGGAGGAGTCGTTGGCCCGCGCCTTGCGCGACGCGCACACGGTCTACGCGATGCGGTTCAACACGCGCACCGGCCTCAACGGGCACGTATGGCAGGGGCGGTTTTACTCGTGCGTGCTGGACGAGGCGCACTTGTGGGCGGCGGTGCGGTATGTCGAGCGCAACCCGGTTCGCGCGGGCATGGTGGAGCGTGCCGGGGACTACCCCTGGTCGAGCGCGCCGGGCCACTGCGGGTTGCGCAGCGACGCGTTGCTTTCGACGGACTTCCCTCCAGCCGGTGTGGTGAAGAATTGGGCGGAATGGTTGCGAGCCGAGGACGAAGTAGAAGC
>JADLCA010000354.1 GCA_020847495.1 Candidatus Hydrogenedentota bacterium
ACCACAGCAAAATCTACAGACCGAGTACAGCCATTCCCTCCCCCTCGGGGGAGGGAATCACCCCCAGGCACACCCAGAACCCAAGGGCTACTGGTTCACCCCAAACGCTACTTCCTGGGAGTAGATTTTCTCGTGAGGAACCGACTGGCATTTCGAGTAGATTTTTACTTGAGGAAACAGGTGTGGAGGGAAAGCGAGTGTGCAGGGGAAGCAGGAAGAAGAGCCGGTCAGCCGACGACGAACCCCTCTTTCTCCAACTCCTTGGTGAGATCGCTCTTCGATATCTTGCCCACGGCAACCATACGCCGGGGATCCAGCGTTTCGAAATGTTTCCCGAAACGCCTCCGGTGCAGGAGGTCGGCCATCACCAGCGGATCGTCGGATTCCAGCACATGAAGCGTGCGCAGGCGCACCCGTTTCATGCCGCCACGCCAATCCTCGAGCGTCGTCATGACATTCGGCGGCAGCGATCCACCCCGGTTGTGGTCAAGCAGGAACTGCACGAACGCGTCGCCATCGTGGCCCTCCTGCACGGCCTTGGTGAACGAATCCTTGGTCACCGTATACACCGTGGCCAGTCCGGTGCTGCCGCGCACGGCAAACTGATCCAGGGGTACGGTCAGCAGCGGGTCCATATCCTGCGTGGGCACCACAATGTCGAAATTCGGCTGGACAACCAGCTCCGCCGCGCGGTTTGGAAAGAGCTTCGCCATGGACTTCGCGTCCGCATTGGTCAACAATGCCCTGCCAAGGGCCGAGAGCCGGAACAGCGCCCGGCTTCCATCGTGGGCGCGGTCCACCACGCCCAGCCACAGAAACGTCTCTTCGAGGGAGCGCGCCAAGCCGCGCTCGGAATTGGTCGCCGAAGGACTGACATAGTGCCAATGACCACCCGCGGACTTCAGCATGGGCTGCTCGGTTTCCGACCCCAGGCGCATCGCGTAGTCAATGAAGTCCGTAATGGGATACCACGCGTCAGGCTTCACTTCATCGAGGAACCCGGCGAGCACGCGGCGCGAGGCCGACTCGTTACCGCCCTGGGTCAACCACTCGAAAACGATCTGGTGCCGGCTGACGCGATGCATCGCTACCAGCGATTCCAGAACGCCGGCCCGCAGCTCGTTGTCCACGCGGGCAATCCAGCCGACGCCCTGTGCAACCCAGAGACAGGTCTGCAAGGACGGGTCTTCGTCTTCGCCGCACAACTCCCCGAGGCGCCGGCGATCTTCGCGGAACAAGTCGCCGTCGCCACGCAGCCGCGCGGGTTTGGCCGCAATCGCCGCCACAATACGGCAGATCCGATCCGAGAAATCGAGCCCGCGCGAATCGAATTCATCCGGTCTGCCGCGGACGGCCTTCAGCGACGCGTTCTTGCCACTCTGCGCCGCAGCGACGTCCCTCCATTGGCGCAGTTCCGAGAGCAAGCCCGCGACGCGCACCAAGCGATCTTCAGAATCGAAGCGGAACATCTCGAACAGCGCGAACGCCTGGAACAACTCCAGCAGCGCCTGCTCCACTTCGTAATCCGAGTGCCCGCAGCCGGCGCGGACTGCTGCGGCGGGGGCCACACCACCCTCGTATTGCCAGACGAAATCAAAGGTCTCCTGCGCCCTTGGCGAGAAAACCTTCGAAGCCACATACTCGACGATGGAATCGGGCCGGGCATAGCACCGCGCGATCAGTTCTTCCGCTGCCGACTTCTTCCCGCCAGGTTTGTCGATCCCGATCTGATCCTCGAGGCGCCGGAATTCGTGGGGGCCCAGCGCCTTCACGCCGTTGAACAGCGAGGGGATATCGCCACGGTTTTCGAGGCCGTCGGCGATGCGCTTGACCGCGGCTCCACCCTCGGCCACCAGTTTCACCTTTGTGAGGTCGGTGAAGAAGAGTTTGTGATTGACGTCGATGAGGTATTCGACTTCCTCCTCGGGAATCTCGAGCTTCTTCGACAGAAATCGCACCGTCAACCCCGAACGGCTGTTCAGCGTCAGCTCACGGGCGATGCGGAATGCCGGCTTGCTCAGGCCCTCGAGTGCCATGATCAGGCTGGCTCCATGACGCATCTAGTGCCCCCTCCGAAAAGACGATGACCAACAATACCCGCACATGAATAGACAGGATATCCAACGGTTTTGTCCGTGACAACACAAGTTCCTGATCGAGGGACCCCAGGTTTTGTTACAATGCAGCTTCTTGAAACGGAATGGGCTTGATGGACTACAGACGACGAATGAGGCGGTGCTTTGCGGTGGCGCTGGCGCTCCACCTGGTGGTGCTCGCCTTGCCGGCGGGCTGTCCCCGCACGTGGGACGGAACGGGCGCGGCCATTGCCAGGCAGCCGCTCGTCTTGTCCATGAAGCAGAAAGAGAAGCCGGTTCGTCTAATCGAAGCTGGGGCCCCCGCCACGGAACCGGTCGATCCCAATACCGACCTGATATCCGAGCAGGCGTCCAAAGCCCAGGATATGTCCGACGTCATCGGGGAACGCAACGCGCCATTTGTGCCGAAGGCTGCGGAGTCCGACGAACTACGCCAGCCCGGGCCCGCCCCTGAACCCGCGGCGCCTCCCCAGGAGGTGAAAGCGCCCGCTGAGCCGCCCGCCGAATCGCCACCTGCCAAGCCGCCCGCGGAAAGCGCTCCTCCCGCCGGCCCGGAGAAGGATGATGCCGTGCGCATGGCCGCACAAGCGGCCCCGGCGGCGCCTGCCCCTGCACCGGAAGCCGCCGAAGCGGAACGGGTGCAGATTGCCAAAGCGGAACCTCCCCAGGCCCCGCAGCCGGAACAGGGCCAGACGCGCGGCCGCGTTGACGGCGGAGTCAAGAACAAGGGGTTCCTCAGCTTCGAGGCGATGGAGAGCGACTTCGCGCCCTATCTGCGCGAGGTCCGCAACCGGGTCGAACGGCGATGGAAGTCCCTAATCCAATTGCGCTACTCGGGATCGTCCACCACGAAGGCGGTTGTGGATTGCGCCAGCGGGCCCGATGGCAAGCTGGTCAGCGTGGCGGTGGTGGAACCGGGGGAAAGCGCTTCCTACGCGGGACTCTGCAAGGAAGCCATTGAACGGGCCGGACCCTTTCCGCCTTTTCCGTTCAAAGTCCCCGACGTGTATCGCAATCAAAACCTCGAAATACGGTGGACCTTCAGTTTCTTATAGGCGCATAGGCCTCAGAAAGCACTTAGGCTCACAGTTGGGTAAGCGGAATGGCCTCGTCGATGAGCATGATGGGGATGTCGTCTCGAATCGGGTAAAGGTAGGCCCGGTCTTCCCTGATCAGCCCGCCATCAACCCGTTCCTCGACCTTCTCACCCGCGCGATTCTTGAGCGTGCCCGCCTCGATTGCGGCATTGACCCGCGCGACCAAAGCGGCGTCCGCCTCGGTCACCGGCGTTTTGTTTTCCGGGCACACGAGGATTTCCAACAGTTTCGGGTCGACCATGAGCCCCTCCATCCTTATCACAACGCAGCACATGTGTATTCTACCTCCCGCTGTGCGCCGAATCCAGCGCGCGCGTCAAGGTCCCCACGAGATTCCCAAAGGGCGCCGCATTGACTCGCACCAGGTGCGATACGAAGAGGCCGCGACCGACGGCTCCGGCGGAAAAGAGCTTGGGTCCACCCCGTCGCACTTAGGATGTGTATCCGCGCAGGAAATCGCGGAGTCTTTGACTGCCCGCGGGGCAGGCGGGTATGCTCTTGGCGTGACCACGCAGGTTGAAGAACAGCGCATCCCGCCCGTTCGCGGCATCCTTCCACTATACAATCAGTGGGGAAAGCCGTTCGCCTTGATTGACCTCAAGCGCTGGCTGCGCTTGCAGCGTCTGGTCTACAACTCGGAAAAGGTGGACGTGCTCGTCAACGGTGCCACTCTGGCGCTGTTCCCCGGCTTGCTTGAGTACGCGAACGCCTTGGGGCTGCGACTTTCGTTGCGCGTGCTCGCGGAGACGCCACCTCCATCCGCCTTGGCACAGTGGAAAGATGCTGGCCTGCTCGATGTGTTTGTCACATTCGGGTGGAAGGAGGGGGAAACGTTCATTGCGTGGCGGGATGCGTGCGCGGCATGCGGCCTGGAGTGCCGGGCACAAGTCACGGGTATTCCCGACGCAGCCGCAGATCCCGACGCGCTCGCGGCGATACTCGCAATGCCTCCCCTCGTCGCAGTCAATGTGGCCGTGCAAGACCCCTTCGTACGTGGAACACGGTCCGCAGGGGATTCCGCGAAGTTGGTCGCCCTCACGCGCGCCCTTGTGTCGCGCCAAGTTGAAACGAACCTGATTCATCTACCCTTCTGCGCGGCGCCGGAAGACCTGTGGGCGCATGTGGCCAACCTGCCGCAGTTCCACCGGGATCACCAGCAGTATAACCGCGGCACCTACGAATTGGCTGTGGCACTGTATCGCAACGTGCCGGCCGCGGCCGGCAAGATCGTCCTGATTCTTCTCGCACGCAGCACGTTTCAACGTACCTTCGTAGATGCGGTACTGTTGCGGCTCTTGTTGCACATGCGGCTGGTGTATGGATGGGCCGCCGCGCTGCACAAGCTGACGCGCCACCTGCGTGCGCGTGCAAAGGCGCCGTCCGCCGCGCCGTCCCTGGACGCGCACGAACGCGTAGCCCAGAAGCGGCGCGAGCAAGAGGAAGCGCTCCTGGGACCTGTCTGTGCGAAATGCGCGCTGCGCCGCATCTGTGATCACGTGCCGCCGGATACGCGTCGCCAGTTGCCTGGCTTGGAGACACAAGCCATCGTGGGGGAATTGATTCTCTCACCGATGCATTTTGCGCGACAGCAGCCCAAGCACTACGACGCGGTGGATGCCGCGCGTTTGAGGGCGAATACGGGTAAGCACGAGCTAGTCAAGGAAGCCCAAGCCCTGGTGGAAAACCGGGCGCCGGATCGTCAGGTCATGCCGTATGAATACACGGTGGAAGGCGCCCCGTGGGAGCACCTGGAAGGCGGCGTTCGCTGGCATTCGATCACGAACACCGAGAAGCTGAGCTCGTCGCTCGAGCAGGTCGAGCCGCCGTTCACGATCTCCGTCACGTTTGGAGGGGGAATCGCCGAGTACATTGGATTCAGTTTCGGGCGGCACTGCAAGGTGTTGTGTCCGATGGAAGGATACCGGCACACACTGGTGCTGCACGTGGACCGCGAAGGGCATTACGTATTGTTATGTGACGGGACGCCCGTGCGCCCCGTGGAGTTCGAAGGGCAGTTCTACGTTCCTCTGCGCCTGGGCGGACGCCTGGACCCGCGCATTTCGGTCTGGAACATCGATGGACAGATCGTGACGCAGTTCGTGAAGGTGTGGCACGGCGGAACGGTCAAGGATGCGGGCAGCGCGGGCGTCAAGTATTCGATCATCATCGTGAACTCGCGGTATGCACGCCGCTTGCAGGCGACATTGCGCAGCATCGCGCACCAGGAAGGGATAGACTTCTCGAAAATCGAGGTCATTATCGCGTATATCCCGGGCCTGGACGCCACGGACGACCTCATCGACAGCATGCGGAGCGCCTATCCCGGCCTGCGGATCCTGCGATCGCCGTTCCCGGCACAGAACGCGAACTCCAAGGGCTTCATGATCAACGAATCCGCGAGCATGGCATCCGGCGAATGGATCGTGCTCATGGACGCGGATATCGTAATCGCGCCGTTCATGTTTGCGCGTGTGGAGGAAGTCTCCGGGGAGTGCAACTTCGTGGCGCCCGATGGACGGCTCATGTTGAGCAAGGAGATCACGGGGAAAGTGCTGATGGGCGAAATCGAACCCTGGCGGCAGTGGCAAGACCTCGTGAACAGCGCATCCGAATACCGCTATCGCGAGGCCAAGGGCGTGCCGGTGGGCTTCTTCCAGTGCTTCAAGCGCGAGTTCATGGAGAAGGTGAAGTACGCGGAGCTGGACCATTTCGAGGGGGCCGACATGTGGTTCGGCATGGCGCTCCAGGATGCATACGGCAAGGAGACGCGCCTCAGCGGCGTGCCGGTTCTTCACCTCGACCACGGCGGCAGCCAGTGGTACGGCACCGCCAAGCACTTTTGATTACACGGCGTCTGGACACATTGAACGCCCCTCAAGGGCCGTCTATAGTCATGCCATGAGCGATCACTCCACGATTCCGGCGTCGCAATTCGAGCCGTTACCCCCGGTGCGAGGGCTGATCCTTGCGCAAAATGCCCGCGGACACGCCCTCTCCATCGTCGATCTCGAGCGCTGGCTGCGGCTCAATCGCATGGTCTATAAAACCGCGAAGATCGATGTCGTGTTCCGCGGTCTGGACGTGTCCCTTTTTCAAGCACTGGTACAAGCCGCGCGGCCGCTCAACGTCGAGTTGTCCGTGCGGACCGACTGTTCCTCGTCACCTCCGCCAGTCGAAACCTCCCGCAGCTTGGGTGCGTGGGATGTCTTCCTATGTCCTGCGAAACCGGACGCACCTCAGTTTGATGCCTGGCTTGCCACGTGCCACGAGGCAGGGATACCCGTGCGCGTGCAGTTCACCGGGTCCTTCGAGGAGAACACGGATGTCCAAGCCTTGGCGAACACGCTGACCCGCATGAGTGTCACTTCGGTGAACCTCGCGGCATACGACCCCTTCGTAGCGGCCGCGCCTGCGCGCAATGCGATGCATTCTCAGAAGAGCATCGAGCGCATAAGCGCGTTTGCAGGCCTGCTCGATCAAGCGGGTTGCGAGGTCAACCTCGTGAATTGGCCGTTTTGCGTCGTGGGTGAGGCGCTGTGGCCTTTCGTGCTGAATTCCATGCAATTCCACTGCGATCACCAGCACTATCAGAGAGACGCCTACGGCCTCGCACGGCGCATGTACGGGCGTCATCCTGCGCGGATACGGCTCGCGCTGCTCATGCTGTTGGAGCAGGCCACCTCGACAGGGAATCCTATTGACCGCATCCTCCTGCCTTGGATTATGGAACGCCCGTGGGTGCGCGCGCGTGTGTGGGCGTGGCATAAGCTGACCCGCCACCGGAAGCAGGGCATGCCCGCAAGTTCAGTGGATCCGTTTCCGGCCGCACACAGTCTGGAGGCGGATCGCGTGATAGCGGCGCGGCGCAGCGCGAAGGGACCCGTATGCGCGGACTGCCGCTTCAATCGCGTCTGCGATGGGCTCACGCCGGAACTCACAAAGGCGCTGCCCGGACTCGGCATCACGACACAGGAGGGCGAGTCCATACTCGATCCCTTCCTCTTTTCCGCAACGCGCGCGCGGTACTACGATGACTTGGACGCTCCTCGGCGCGAACGTGATGCAGCCGTTGTGGAGCTGGCGTCGCGTGCCAACACCCTGGTGACAAATCGCGCGCCGGATCGCGAGGTGGACTCGTTCGACTACGCGGTTGACGGCACTTGGAGCTGGCCTTTGCCGGGCTGTCTGCGCTGGTTCTCCTTCGCCAACTGCGAAAAGCTCAGTACGCCGCTCGCGCGGATGGATCCGCCATTCACCGTGTCGGTGACATTCGGCGGAGGCATTGCCGAATTCATCGGGTTCAGTCTGGGAAAGGGCTGCCGACTGCTTTGCCCCATGATTGCCTACACGCACCGGCTTGTTTTGCATGTGGAGACAGACGGACAGTTTGTTCTGTTGCGCGACGGCCACCCGGTGCGCCCTGTTGACTTCGCGGGGACATTCTATGCGCCGCTGCGTCTCGGCAAAGGACTGGAGCCGCGGATATCCATCTGGAACATCGATGGGACGATTGGCACGCAAGCGGTCTACCTTTGGCAGGGAGAAGGGACCGTACCGGCCTCAGCGTCTGCGCCGCGTTTCTCCATCGTGATGGTGAGCACGCGCTACGCACGGCGCTTGCAGGCTTCTCTCGAGAGCGTGGCACACCAGCGCGGCATCGCGCTGGACGAGGTGGAGATTGTCGCCGCGTATGTGCCCGGCATGGATGCCACAGGGGACGTGCTTGAGAGTATTTCGCTGGCTCATCCCACGCTCACGATCGTGCCAACCGCCTTTGCGGCGGAGCAGGCCAACGCCAAAGGGCTCATGCTCAATGAGTGCCTGTCGAAGGCGCGCGGCGAGTGGATTCTGATAGTTGACGCCGATATCCTCCTGGCACCGGATATGCTGGCCCGCCTTGCCGCGCTTCCAGATTCGTGCATGTTCGCGATTCCGGACGGACGTAAGATGCTCGACAAGGAAACGACCGCGCGTGTGTTGCTGGGCGAGGCGCGTCCGTGGGAGCAGTGGCAAGAGCTGCTGAACGGTAACGGTGAGTATCGCATGCGGGAGGCTGATGGCGTGCCGGTCGGATACTGCCAGTGTGTGCGGCACGCATGTCTTGCGCGGGTGCAGTACGAAGAAATGAATCACTTTGAAGGCGCGGACTGGAAGTTTGGCAAGGATATGCGCGAGGCCTTCGGTCCTGAAACGCGCCTGAGCGGCGTGCCCGTGCTGCACCTCGACCACGGCAGCAGCAACTGGTACGGCGCCGCCCGGCATTTTTGATCCATGACTACGAACGTAACGCGGCGCTGCTTTCTCCAACGGACCTTGTGCGGGGCAGCATCCTTGCCGCTTGTCATGACGGGAGCCTGCGCGCGCGGCAGGGGCCGCCCAAACTTTCTCGTCATCACGCTCGATACCACGCGTGCGGATCGTCTCTCCTGCTACGGCTACGAACGGCCCACGACACCCAATCTTGACCGATTGGCCAGGGAGTCCATCTTTTACCGCGAGGCCTACTCGACGTCTTCATGGACCCTGCCAGCGCATGCGTCGCTCTTCACGGGGAAGTTCGTGAGCAGTCACGGTGCGCGCTACCATCCCGAAGGAGAGTTTGTGCTGTCGGCGGCCCTGGAAGAGGGACAGGGACTGGATGTCTATCGCGCCAACTCCATCTCCCCGGAGGAAACGACCCTGGCTCAGGTGCTTGCTCGCGCCGGCTATGTCACCGGCGCGGTGGTGGGCGGGCCTTGGCTCAAGCGCGTGTTCCGCTTGGATAGGGGCTTTGATTTCTATGATGACACGGAAATCGCGGGAGTGGGGGGTAGACCAGCGCCGAGTGTCACGGAAAGTGCGCTGCAATGGTTGAAGGGTGTCAGAGACAAGCCGTTCTTCCTCTTCCTGAACTATTTCGACGCGCACACGCCTTACGCAGTTCACGAAGAGTTTGTGCGCAGCTACGTCCCGCGTTCGATTCCGCTCGACAATGAACGAGCATTGTCCCCTGCGCAATCCTTGCTGCTGCGCAACGCGATGTATGACTCGGAAATCCATTTCATGGATGCGTCGATTGGGCAGCTCATGGCCGGAATGCGTGACCTCGGCCTGTACGACACCACGGAGATCATCGTAACCGCCGACCACGGCGAACTGCTCGGCGAACACGGCATGACGGGCCACGGGAAAAACCTCTACCAGGAGGTGACCCGTATACCGTTCTTCATGAAGCCAGCGTATGGCGAGGGTGCGCCCACGGAATCTTCACGGCGCGTGCAGATCCTCGACATCTTCCCCATGGTGATCGAACGCGCCGGGTTGAGCGTGCCGGAGAATATTCAAGGCGTCGCGCACGACACAGCGGCGCGGCCGGTCCTCGCGGAAGTCTATCCGCTGGCATCGGCAAGCAGCCGTGGCTCCAGGCAATGCCTGTGGGACGGCCCACACAAGTTCGTGCTGAACGGCAACGGCGCGCACGAGCTGTATGACCTGGAGTCGGATCCGCGCGAGCAAAAGAACCTCCTCAACGCGTTGCCCGAACGTGCGCGCGAACTGGAGACCCGCCTGTCAAACTACCTGAACAGTCTCCCCAAGCCCGCACCATCAGCGGCCCCGCAACAGGTAGACCCCGAGACGTCAGAGGCACTGCGCAATCTCGGCTACGCCGGGTAGTTGTTGTAGCTTTCACCCAAAGGCCGCCGGCGTTGTCTATAGAGTAGGAACCCGGACATGCGCTACTCTGAATGGGAGACGAACGATGGCTGCCTCCGACAACATCCTGCTTGAGCGTTGGTACAAGAACCGCGACGCGGAAGCGTTCAAACTGATCGCGCAGCGTCATGCTGGAATGGTGTTTGCCACGTGCCGCCGAATGCTCCGCAACTACGCCGACGCGGAAGAAGTGGCCCAGGAGTGTTTTGAAGTCCTCTGCATGACGCGGCGCCGGCCGGACCGCAACCTTGCCAGTTGGTTGCACCGAGTTGCCACCAATCGTTGCATCAATCGCATTCGTTCGACGAAGCGCCTCACAAACCGAGAGTCCACATATGCGTCGTCCAAACCGGAAGGTGTGGAAATCACTTGGGACGACCTATATCACCTTGTGGACGAAGTCATCGCGGAGTTGCCGCAGGACCTGCGCGAACCTGTCGTACGCCACTTCTTTGAGGACGAGACGCACGAAGACATCGCGCAGTCTTTGGGGGTAACACGCTCGGCCATATCGCACCGCATCCACCGCGCCATCGATCGCATGCGCGCGGGTCTTCAGCGAAAGGGAGTGGGGATTGCAGGGGCCGCGCTGAGCGCCATGCTCGCAGCGCACGCAAAGGCGGAGGCGGTGCCTCAATCGCTCGCCGTTAATGTAGCCAAACTGGCCTTGGCAGGCCCGGCTCCTGTGTTGATAGGCTCCGGGGCCGCTATGCTCGCAGCAAAGGGGGCCGCAGTTGCTGCCATCATTGCCGTAGCCGGATTTGTCGCGTGGCAGGCAGTCACGCCGATTCCCTCGAGGCCCGCCGAGCGGAATGACGCCGTCGTGGTTGCGCAGTCTGCGAATGAAGCCATGACACTTTCGGGCAGTGAACCTGTGGAACAGCAAGCGTCCGCCGTTCTCGCGGCCGCGTCTCCGGAGGACTTGAACTTCACGGTTAATCCCGATTCTGCCTACATCACGGGACGGGTCTACATCGTGGAGACCGGCGCTCCCGTGCCCAAGGTTACAATCCTCGCGGAACCGAAGGATCGAAATCCAGAGCATGGAGCAAGAGCCGAGACGAATCCTAATGGCGTATACCGGATGGAGATACCCCTGCCAGGAGAATACAAACTCGTCCGTACGGATGCATTGGATTCCCCTTTGCCTGCATCCAAGGGGAATTCACCAACGGTTCGCGTCGAAGGAGGCCAGGCTCTGGAGGTAGATTTCCCCATTGACATGGGCATACGCGTGTCGGGGATCTGCGTCGATGAACACGGCAGTCCGATCTCCGGTGCGGACGTGGAAGGACGCGACCGGGATGACTACCAGTCCCTTGACGTTTTCACGACCAAGGAGGATGGCCGCTTCACGCTCGCCGGATTCGCCAGGACGCCGCGATTCACGCTGGACGCCGAACTAACGGGGCGCCTTGTCAGCGGCCTCTACGGGCCCGTCGAACTGACAGAAGAGGGGCTATCTGAAGTACGTCTGGTTCTGCATCCTGCGGCGACAATCTCCGGAATCGTCGTGGACGTCACGGGCAAGCCCTTGAAGGGAGTCCGCGTTCAGACGGGCCTTGATGAGGATGGCATCCAGCGGCTGGTTGGCAGCA
>JADLCA010000355.1 GCA_020847495.1 Candidatus Hydrogenedentota bacterium
ACGAAGGTGACTATACCGACCGTCTCAGATTTCTCCGGCCCAACGGCGGCAGTCCAGGTACCTTCCGGATAGCTGAATCGCAGAATGATGGTCAGCACCACAAGAAGGACAATCGCGGCAGCGGGCACCAGGCGCGCAGTACGTTCAGTCCAGCTGTGAGGATGTTTCGCGCGCCAATTGATCGCGTCGATATCCTCGATAGCCTTGTCCATCACAGGCAGTTGTTCGAGTACCTCCTGACGCAAGGAACGGGTAAGACGGTCGGGAGCCAACGCCTCGAAAAGCATGGCGGACGCTGTATGAAGGTCTCGTAACGCTGCCGCGCACTCGGGGCATTGGGCCACGTGCTCTTCAAGGATCAGCCTTTCAGAATGGCCAAGCTCCTTATCGAGGTAGGCCTGAAGGCCGCTGGCTATTTTTGTGCAAGAGGCCACTGAGACTGCCCTTCACTCCCGTCGTTTCTTTCGTCAAGCAACTCGTCTCGCAGCTGGCGGCTGGCCCGCTGCAGCATCCCGCGCACTTCATGGACGGATTCGCCCGTGAAATCGCTGATCTCCTTGTAGCTCAGTTCCTGGAGGTACCGTAGAACCACGATGGGCCGATACCTGTCTGGCAACGCCTCAATGGCCTTGAGCACCCGGTCGAACCGTTCGACGCGTTCCAACGCCGCATCGGGACCCTGGCGAGAGTCCTCAAGGTAGAACGTCCGCTCGAAAGGGAGAGGTGCCTCACTCTCCAAGCGGGACCTGTTCCTCCTCAGCCAGTTGACTGCGGTCCGGCAGGTGATCTCCCGGAGCCACGGGCCGAAACAGTTGGGGTCCTTCAAGCGCCGAAGACTCTTGTATGCCTGGAGAAAGGCCTCCTGGGCGATGTCTTCCGCGGCTCCGTGACGCCCGACGTAGTAATACGCTGTGGCATATACCGCGCCTTGATACAGGTCAACCAGGCGGCCAAATGCGCCGGTGTCTCCCCCGAGACAGAGGTGGACCAGACGTGCATTTTCCGACTGCATCGCCGACCTTTCTGCCCGCCGGGCGTGCCAACGTGAACCCGAGCCACTCTTAAACTGTCTGCGTAACAGTGGCTCAGGAGGTGTGGTATTGCCCAAAGTGCTCCAAAGTGGAACGATTCAACCCGAGCCTATCGGACGGTTGCACGAATCGGACCGATCGGACGTGAGCGCTTCGCTTCGCGATGTTAAATACGGGACCGGCGCCCGTCACCGGCAATCCAGGCTAATGCGAATCTGCCACTCGTGCGATTTCTTCCTGTGAGTATACGCCGCTGAGGGGGCTGAAGATATCGATCTCAAGGTCCGGGACGTGGTAATCCAGGAAGTCGGCAGGCCCATCGACCTCAAACGCAGGAAAGTGACCCGGGACCAAGCAGGCCTGTCCTGGTGCGAGGTGTGTGTCCCTTGCGCCGCTCGACACCGTCAACTCGCCCCGGATGCACAGCAGGAGATGAAACGATTCGGATCGGGTCTCGCGCCGCCACTGGGCGGGACACGCGATGCGTTCAGCCGCGAAGTGCCGGCACGCCGCGAGGATTTCACGCTTCCCGCCTGCGGGGCTATCGCCGGGAACGATCAGCGGAGTACTCTTTCCCCCGTGGCATGAGCCGAAGTGAATGGACTCGGCGGACTTGTCAAGATGGAGCGCACGGGGCTTTCCGGAGGCATCGACGCGATCCCAGTCGTAGAGGCGATAAGTAAGGTCGCTGTTCTGCTGAATCTCGGCGAGAACAATGCCGTCCCCAATGGCATGGACGGTTCCCGCGCGAACAAACACGGAGTCGCCCGGTTCAACTGTGAATCGTGGCAGCAGCGCCCCAAGAGTTCCGGCCTCGGCAGCGCCCAGCAGTCCGGCACGATTCACGGAAGGGTCGAGCCCGCAGATGAGTTCGCTGTCCGGCTCGGCGTGGAGGATATGCCACATTTCGGTCTTGCCGACATCTGGTTCGCCAAGGCGGGCTGCGCATTCATCATCGGGGTGTACCTGCACTGAGAGCCAGTCGCTCGAATCAAGCAGTTTAAGCAGCAGCGGGAAACGGCCGTGAACCGTGAGCGTGGCACGCGACCCGAGAATGGCAGCGGAATCCTGTTCCAGCAGCTGGTGCAGCGTCAATCCTGCACACGGGCCTCCAGCGACGATGCTCTCCGCGCTGGGATGATCGGAAACAAGCCATGCCTCGCCGATAGGCACGTCCGGGGGGAGCGGCTTTCCGTATGCGGAGGCCAGGCGGCGGCCGCCCCAAATCCGATCAAAATACTGTTCCTGAAAACGCAGGGGTCCGAGAGCGTTCAAGTCCATGCTGGGAAGGTGCTCCGTTTCCTGTATTGGCCTAACGCCAGACGGATGCCGTTGCGTGTCAGGCGCCAGACTCTGTGAGACTATAGTATACGACGCTGCCACGGGATTGGGCGACAACCTCACCCCGGTCCTCGAGGACATCCAGATGGCCGAGGGCCACGGCGATGCCCACGTAGGTATTGGCTTCGTCGATCTGAGGAAAGAGGCTCATGCAGACTTCGTAGGGAGTCATGGGGTTCTCACTCAGGAGGGCCCGCACTTTGCCCGTCCTTTTCTCCAGGCGCGTGAACGCGTTTTCAATAATCTCGCGGTGCCCCGAGAAGGGTTCGCCATGGCCGGGATAACACATTTGGATATCCAAATCGTACGTGTGCCGCAACGAATTGACATACTCAGGAAGGCTGCGCACCCTCTCCCCCGTCTCGCGGGAAGGACGCAGCAGAGGGGACGGGGTCACACGACGGAGGACGTGATCGCCGGTGAACGCCAAGCGCCGTGCTGGGTCGTAGAGCAACGTATCGGAAGCGGAGTGCCCGGGAACGTGATGAACATCGAAACCAAGGGCCTTGTCACCGTGATGCAGGATGTGGTCCGCGGTGACTTGGGAAGCCATGGATTTGACCTCGTCCCGTGCTTTGCGCGTGGCCTCCAGGATGGGTGGAGGCGCGCCGAACCTTTGAAGGGCATCGTATATGAAACCGCGGAAGCGCTTCTCCCAGGCTTCCTGTCTAGCCGCGGAAATGAGGGCGTAGGGGTGGGCGTACACCTTCGCACCGGACTCCTCGACGAGACGCCCCAAAAGGCCGACGTGATCGACGTGGCCGTGCGTGACGAGGATTGCCTCCACGTCGGAGATCGCCACTTGCTGTTCACGGAAGGTGCGTGCCATGACCTCATAGGCGGCATCTGTGCCGGGGCCGGTATCCACGAGGACTAGGGCTTCGCCGCGCAGCAAGAACGCGTTGACCGGTCCAATTGGGAACGGCGTCGGAAGCGAGATGGGTACGATTTCGGGGTGCGGCGCGCTTGCGGTCATCGCTTGTTGACGGAGGCGACGTAGGCTTCGAAATTGCGCTTCATTTCGTTGACCGTGTCTCCGCCGAACTTCTCGATGAAGAACTCCGCGAGCACGATGGCGAGCGCACTCTCGACGATGATGGCGAGCGCGGGCACGGCGCAGGTATCACTGCGTTCGAGCACGGCGAGCGCGGCTTCACGCGTCTCCATGTTCACGCTGCGCAAAGGCTTCATCAAGGTGGAGATGGGTTTCTTCATGACGCGCACGACGAGGTCTTCGCCGGTAGTCATGCTGCCTTCGGTACCGCCAAGGTTGTTGGACAGACGCCGGTAGTGGCCGCCCACGCGCTCCTCTGAAGAGTAGACGATCTCATCGTGAAACTGGCTGCCGACCCGGCCCGCCCCGCGAAATCCGATCCCTACCTCGACGCCTTTTACCGCTTGGATGCTCATCATGGCCTGACAGATGCGCGCGTCGAGTTTGCGATCCCACTGCGTGTACGTGCCAATGCCGGGGGGAAGCCCCCACGCGCGCGCCTCGACGACGCCGCCCAGCGAGTCCTTGTCGCGTTTGGCCTGCTTGATCGCGGCGATCATCTTGACGCTGGCCTCTTTGTCGCAGCAGCGGACCTGGGACTTCATGGATATCTTGCGAATCTCCTGAGAGGGGACCTTATCGGTCTTTGCGGCGACGGGTCCGATCTGCGTGACGTGCCCAGCGAGGTCAACTCCGAATTCCGCGAGCAACTTGCGGCACAAGGCGCCCGCCGCGACGCGACCCGCGGTCTCGCGCGCCGAAGCGCGTTCGAGCACATTACGGCAATCATCGAGTTCATACTTCATCGCGCCGACAAGGTCGGCGTGTCCGGGCCTCGGCTGGACGATCTTCGTGGCGCGCGGGCCCGTGGAAGGCTTCCAAGGGTCCATCGCATCGGTCCAGTTCTTGAAATCCCGGTTCCACACCGCCATGAGAAGCGGGCCGCCCAGCGTGATGCCGCCGCGCATGCCCGCGAGCATGTCGACTTCATCCTTCTCGATGCGCTGGCGGCCGCCGCGTCCATAGCCTTTCTGGCGTTCGGCGAGCCAGAAGTTGATGTCTTCGGGCTGCACGCGCAGGCCCGCGGGAATACCATCCAGCATACAGAACACACCGCGTCCGTGGGATTCACCCGCTGTCAGAAATCGAAGCAAAACGCTATCTCCCGTGAGGATGGGCCTAAAGGGCCGGAGTGAGGCCGAGATAGGCCATGTACCAATCGTAGATGCCTTGGCCAAACAGCATGACAACCAGTCCACCGAGTGCAAGGTAAGGGCCAAAAGGCAGATAGTGACCGCCATGTTCTTCGCTCTTGGAGCGATTGGCCACAATGAACGCAATGCCGATGATGCTGCCAATCAGGGAAGCGATCATAATGATGAGCACTACCCCAGGATACCCGAAGAACGCGCCAAGCATTGCGAGTAGCTTTACATCGCCAAAGCCCATGCCGCGTTTCTTGAGCAGGATCAGGGTGGCTTTGTCGAGGGCGTAGAGCACGCCGCCACCGGCAAACAACCCAAGCAATGCATTGAATACGGGCTCAAATCGTCCCAACACAACCAGGCCGCTGTCCGGATAGAACATGGCCACGAGCGAAAAAGCGATACCAAGCGGCATACCGGGAAAGGTAACCTCGTTCGGGATGGTCCAGTCGGTGAGGTCCACGAACGTGACCAGCACGAGGGCGGCCGCCAGGAGCATGTAGACGGGCGTGGCGAGAGTAAGCTCGTATTGCCAGTAGACAGCAAGAAAGAGAAAGGCCGTAATGGCCTCGACGAGGGGATACTGCCAGCTTATGGGGGCTTTGCAGTTCCGGCACTTCGCGCCCAGGAGCAACCAGCTCACCATGGGGATGTTGTCGTACCAGGCGATCATCTGCTCGCACTTGGGACACCGCGAGCGGGGCTTCACAATGGACAGCCCCGCGGGAATGCGGTAGACACATACGTTGAGAAAACTCCCGACCATCGCGCCAATGACAAAGGAGCATACGTAGAGCAGCGTATCGAGAGCCTGGATATCAAGACCTTCTGTGTTCATGCACTCCCCACTTCAAGAATATTGGCTGGCGCTCAGACATGAACGCCCACATTCGATGATTTCGCCGCATCGGCCAGAGTCTTCACAAAGGCCCCCACCTTGGCGGGCATTTCAGGCTGGTCACCCAGTTCCCCAATCATGCGGACAATGGCGCTTCCCACGATGACGCCGTCCGCGTAACCAGCAACCTCGGCCGCCTGGGCGGGATTCGAAATGCCGAAGCCCACGGCCACAGGCGTGGAGGTGTGGCGCTTGATGGACTCAACCGCTCCCTTCACGCTTTGCTCCATGCTGGCGCGTTCTCCCGTGACGCCGGTTCGGGACACATAATAGACGAATCCGGTGGAACTCTTCGCCAGTAATTCCACGCGGTCAGGCGAACTGGTCGGCGTAATCAGGAAGACCGTCGCGATCCCCTCCGCGTCGAGGCAGCGCTTGTAGTCGGGGTCTTCTTCTGGAGGCAGGTCCACGCACAAAACGCCGTCCACGCCGGCGGCCTTGCAGTCCTTCGCGAACTGCTCGACACCGTACGCAAGCACGGGGTTGTAGTAAGTGAAAAGCAGCAGGGGGATTTCCGTCGATTTCCTGACCCAGGCAACCATGCCAATTACATCGTGCATACTGACATTGTGTTTAAGGGCGCGGAAAGCCGCTTCCTGATTGACCACGCCATCGGCGATTGGATCGGAGAAGGGGATACCCAATTCGACAATGTCAGCTCCAGCTTTCTCAAGCTCAAGAACACCCTCGGCGGTCCGGCCCAGCGTGGGATCTCCGGCAGTGATATAGGGAATGAACGCGGAAAGCTTCCGCTCTGCGAGCCACTTGAAACGAGCATCAATCCGGTTCATAGACTTGCCTCCTCGCCCAGAATGAAGCGGGCGGCCTGCGAGACGTCCTTGTCCCCGCGTCCCGAGAGGTTGATGATGACAATATCGTCTTTTGGCAAGGTGGGGACGACCTTGCAGGCATGCGCGATGGCATGCGCGCTTTCCAGCGCGGGGATGATGCCCTCGAGACGGCTGATAAGCTGAAACGCGTCGAGCGCCTCGTTGTCGTTGGCGTAAGCGTATTCCACGCGGCCGGTCGTGCGCCAGTAGGCATGCTCCGGACCGACGCTGGCATAATCGAGTCCCGCGGAAACACTGTGGGTGCCCTTGATCTGGCCGTTTGCATCCTGCAGAACGTAACTCATCGCGCCGTGCAACATGCCGATGACGCCGCCCGCGAAGCGGGCCGCATGCTGGCCAGTTTCGGGACCATAGCCACCGGCCTCAACGCCAATCATCTTGATGTTCTCTTCGAGGATGAAATCGAAGAAGAGGCCGATGGCATTGCTACCGCCGCCGACGCAAGCGATGAGGAGGTTGGGCAGGCGTCCTTCCTGCTCAAGGAGCTGCACGCGTGCTTCGCGCCCGATGATGCTCTGGAAATCCCGGCAGATGAGAGGGTAGGGGTGCGGCCCTTCCACCGTACCGAGGACGTAATGCGTGCTGCCGACGTTGGTCACCCAGTCGCGCATGGCTTCGTTGATCGCGTCCTTGAGTGTCTTGGTGCCGGAATGCACCCCGGTGACTTTGCTGCCAAGCAGGCGCATGCGGAACACGTTGAGCTTCTGGCGCTCCATGTCCTCGGTGCCCATGTAGACTTCGCAGTCGAGACCCAGCAAGGCGCATGCGGTCGCCGTGGCGACGCCGTGCTGGCCCGCGCCGGTCTCGGCGATGATGCGCTTCTTCCCCATGCGCTTGGCAAGCAAAACTTGGCCGAGGGCGTTATTGATCTTGTGCGCGCCGGTGTGCGCAAGGTCTTCGCGCTTGAGATAGACCTTTGCGCCTCCCCAATGCTCGGTGAGCCGATTCGCAAAGTACAGCGGTGTCGGGCGGCCCACATAGTTGGCCTGGAACGCGGCAAGCGTTGCCTGGAATTCCGGGTCCGACTTGGCAGACGCATACGCGGCCTCAAGCTCTTGCAGGGGGTGCATGAGCGTTTCGGGCACGTAACGCCCGCCGAACTGTCCGTAGCGTCCCCGCGCGTCAGGATACGGATAAGGCGCGCTTGGCGTTTCGGATAAACTCTTCAATTGCTGCATGATCCTTCTTTCCAGGCGCCGATTCGACGCCGCCGGCCGTGTCCACACCGTAGGGGCGCACGTGGCGTACCGCCTCGGCGACGTTTGCGGGCGTCAAGCCTCCCGCGAGAAATAAGGGTTTGCCCAGGGCCACCGCATCCCGGGCCAATTCCCAATCACAGGTCTTTCCGGTTCCGCCGCGCGAATCCGGAACCCAGGCATCTAAAAGATACGCGCCAGCGGTGTAAGCGAGCATTGAACCCACCTGGAAACCAGGAGACGCACGAAAGGCCTTGATTGCGCGATAGCCCAGCGGCGCGCAGAACTCCGCGCTTTCCTCCCCGTGCAACTGCACGCGATCGAGAAACGACAAATAGTCGGTGACTATCGTGATCGGCTCAGTCACGCACACGGCCACGGTGACGGCCATGGACGGCAACTGCTCGACAATCCTCAAGGCATCATCGGGGTCTATGTAGCGGTTGCGCGCTTTTGCCTCCGGAACGAAGTTGAAGCCGAGCGCATCCGCGCCCGCTTCACAACAGAACAGGGCATCCTCCAGCGTGGTGATACCGCATATCTTTACCTTGGGAACGTAGTCCGCCATGGCCGGACTCCTTCCGTATTCGCATCACTTGTCGTCGTAGCCGAGCAGTTCGTGGATCTTCGCGGTGATGTTGCCGCTCTTGACCAGGGCCTCTCCAACCAGGATCGCGTCGATGCCGCCATCTTCCAGCCGCCGCACGTGCTCGCGGGTGTGGATACCGCTCTCGCTCACCAAGACATACCCGCCTGGAACCAGACGCTTTAGCGCCAAGGTCGTATTGATGTCCACCGTGAACGTGGATAGGTCCCGGTTATTAATCCCAATGATATGCGCTTTGGCTTTCATGGCACGCTCGATCTCGTCGGCGTCGTGGGTTTCGACGAGCACCGCCATGCCCAGCAACTGCGCGAGCTTCTGATAGTCGCTCAACTGCTCGTCGGACAGAATCCGCACTATCAGAAGGATAGCATCAGCCTCAGCTGCCCGCGCCTCGTAGATCTGGTATTCGTCTATGATGAACTCCTTGCGCAGGCATGGCACCGCAACCGCTTGGTGAACGGCGGCCAAATCAGCCAGAGAACCCTTGAAGAAGCGTTCATCAGTCAGGACGCTTATCGCGCGCGCGCCACCTTGAGTGTAGACCCCGGCGATTTCGGCGGGGTCCACATCGGCGAGGAAGGTACCCATCGTGGGCGACGCGCGCTTCACTTCCGCAATGAGGCTCATGCCCGGACTGCGGAGGGCGCTGCGAAAATCGCGTGGCTTTCTCCGAAGAGCAATCCGGTCTTCGAGTTCGGACAGGTTGACACGTTTCTTCTGGGCGTCAACCTCTTCCCGCTTGTGCGCGCAAATCTCGTCGAGAATCATACGGTTTCCGAAAGACCCCTGTGCGGCCGCTGGTGCGCGATGCGCATCAGGCGGCGCGGTTCGACACCGCGATGAGAGACTCCAACTTGGCCAGGGCTGCTCCCGTATCGACGGACTGACGCGCGAGTTCGATCGCGCCTTTCCAGTCGGGCTCGCCATCCTGACCCGCAAGAATACCCGCTGCGGCGTTCAAAAGCACTATATCCCGGCATGGCCCCGGCTTGCCTTCCAGCACCCCCCGAAGGATCGCGGCGTTCGCCGTGACATCCCCGCCAAGCACAGCGGAAAGCGGGGCGCGTTCCAGCCCGAACTGCTCCGGGGCAATGTCGTAGGTCTTCACATGACCGTGGGAGGCTTCGGCCACGTGGGACTTGCCGGTCAGGGTGAGTTCGTCCAAACCGTCATGGCCTGAAACCACGAATGCCCTCCGCGTCCCGAGGAGCGCCAGTGATTGCGCAAGCAGTTCCACGAGCATGGCATCGGGCACGCCGATTACCTGTCCACAGGCGCCCGCGGGATTGGTCAACGGACCCAAGAGGTTGAAGACCGTGCGGACCTTTAGTTCCTTCCGCGGGCCGGCGACGTTCTGCATGGCGGTGTGGAGCGTACGCGCGAAGAGGAAGCCGATCCCGATCTCGTCGATGCACTGAGCCACCATTTCCGGAGTCGCGTCGATCCGGACTCCGAGCGCTTCGAGCACGTCAGCACTGCCGCAAACGCTACTGGCACTCCGGTTGCCGTGTTTCGCCACGGCGATCCCGGCGCCCGCCACGACAAATGCCGCAGTGGTGGACACGTTAAAAGTGCCCAGGCGATCACCGCCTGTGCCGCAGGTATCGACCAGGGGCCGCCGTTTCGCCATGACCCCGGTGGCCAGGGAACGCATGGTCTCGGCGAGACCGGTGATCTCCTCCACCGTCTCCCCTTTCATGCGCAGGGCGACGAGAAACGCGCCAATCTGTGCCGGGGTGGCTTGACCCGTCATGATGTCGTGCAAGGCTTCAGCGGCCTCGTGCCGGGCCAGATTCCGCCCTTCGATAAGGGTCGCGATGGCTTCTTGAATCATGTGGTTGCCTTGCCGGGGTTTTGAAACGCTACGCCTGCAAAAGACGCGTGCGGCATCGTGCCACGAAAGTGCCGAACCTTAGCAATTGCAGCACTTAAAAGTCAAATAGGAGTGCCGGAATCTGACCGTGATCCGGTTGGAAGCCAGCCGCGGCATGGTACGTTCATTCCTCACAGACGAGATCATGTTTGTCAACGAATACCTTGCACCAGGTGCTCAAGTATGCGCGGAGCCATCTTTGGCTCGAACAGTCTGAGATCTCGGATCTGAGATCTCAGATTTGAGATTTGAGACTTCAGGCGTGACACCCGGTTACGGCCTTTCCCACTCATGGGATCTTTGGGCACATTCGCGCTTTCCCTGCGCAGGTCGGTACCGGGTCATTGCGGCAAGAGATGAGGGACGATATATATCACGGTAAAGGCTTCATAGGCGGCTGCTACGAGCAGCGTCAGGGAAACGGCGGCGTAAAGCCTCACAGTATGACGCAGCCCCAGTACGTAGCCTTCACCATGGGTCACGGCGCCCATGCTGCGCGGAGAGAGAAATGACCGGCCCTGCAGATAGGCCGCGAAGGCGGCCAACACATACCCTTGTCCCTCGAGCAGGAGCGTCCCCATGTGAATGTACACACCCCAGCCCAATTCGTGGTCAACGGGGTAGAAGCAGATCCCCCAGAGAACGGGGCGAATGGACAGCCAGAGGATCCCGCTGAAGGGTACGACAAGACTGGGCACGTTGATCACAAGCAGACTGCCAAGCAGCAGGTTGACGGTAAAGGTCAGCAGGAGGGCGGTAAAGAAATGGCCCTCCGTGTACGCGCGAGCAAGCGGAGCAAACATCTCTGATTCGAGGGAGGCCCCGATGCCTTCGAGCAAGCGATCGCGAAGCGAGGGGTCGGCCATGGCAATCAGCATCCCAAAGAGGATGATGCCGTAATAGCATGCGTTGAGAATCAGAAAGGGCCGTTTGTGGGCGCGAATGAGGTCCAATACGCCGGTACCGGGGACACATTGATCTGTTTGTATATTACTTACGGGCATGGCGCACTCCTGCGGCGAAAACGGACCCATACGGGCGAGACGCCCGTTCCCCCTTTGGACTATGGCTCCGCGCTATTCGCCCGCG
>JADLCA010000356.1 GCA_020847495.1 Candidatus Hydrogenedentota bacterium
CAGGCACACCCAGAACCCAAGGGCTACTGGTTCACCCCAAACGCTACTTCCTTGGAGTAGATTTTCTCGTGAGGAAACGAATGGCATTTCGAGTAGATTTTTACTTGAGGAAACAGGACGCAGTGAAATCCCCTGTCAGTGAAATCCCCATGCCCGCAGTTCATTCCCCAAATGCGGCAGCCACACCCGTATCTGGGGCATCTCCCCGCTTTGCGCGTGGAAGGCGATTGACCCACGCTTGCTCGCGAGGCTCTCATAAGCCACTGTTTATCAATATGTTACTGATACTGAGGTGGATGTTCAGGTGCCTTCTCGTTCTCAGCTTTTGCTGGCATGCCCGTTGCTCCTTTGAAAGAACACTCGGACTAGCGGTTCGGGGTTGAGTACCCCGACCCCCCGGTAGAGGAGATACCAGTTATGAGCGAGCAAGCACCCTCCACCACGCCGGCACAAGAACCCCGGCCCAGGCGCTCCCGCGCCCTGATTGGCTTTATGGGAGCCCTGGCCCTCGCTGTGTGCATCCAAGGTGTCTATATGTGGCACATGCACGGCCAATTGCAGAAGGCCATTTCCGCTTCGGATGGATCGTCCCTGGCGCGAGGCTGGAGCCTACTGGGTCAGGAAGGGAAGGAGCCTTCGAAGGACCAATCAAGCGGTAGCCTCCAAACCCCAAACTTCTCTGGTCCCATCTGGCAGCCCTTTGACGCCAACACCTGGGATCCATCCCAGGAAATGGCGCGCATGAGAGCGGAAATGGACCAGATGTTCAATCAGGCTATGGGCCGTTTTCAGAATTCGCCACAGTTTGGCGGTCTGTCAGGCAGCGCCGGCTTCAGCCCCAGTTCCGATCTCACGGATGAGGGCGACCGCTACGTGGTGCGCATCGATGTGCCGGGCGCCAGCGAACATGACATCCAGGTGAAGATAGAAGGGCAGATGCTGACTATCAGCGGTACGCGCAGCGATACCCAGGAGCAAAGCAAGGACGGCAAGATCCTGCGTCAGGAGCGGACCATTGGCCAGTTCCATCGCAGTATGACCTTGCCGGAACCGGTCGACGAAGATGCGATGACGACAACGTATGAAAACGGTGTCTTCACCGTGACACTCCCTAAGCTGCACGGTTCGTCAAACCAGCCATCGGGTAGCGTGCGCGGACAATAGCAACGGCAATGGAAG
This sequence comes from Candidatus Hydrogenedentota bacterium, assembly GCA_020847495.1. Lineage (GTDB taxonomy): Bacteria > Hydrogenedentota > Hydrogenedentia > Hydrogenedentales > SLHB01 > JAHDWY01. Next base: position 1,180 of record JADLCA010000356.1, read on the forward strand.
AAGCATCGGACGGATCGGACCTATCCGTCCGATGCTTCGCTCCTATTCCTTGTACAGGCGGCGGATATCCTTGGCGATCCGCTTCCATTTAGCGCGTTCCACGGCCGCGAGATGAGGGTCCTGCTTGCGCGCGAGGTAGTTCAGCTCGCGGCGCAGCTTCAGAAAGCTCTCCCAGCGGTCGGGGGCAAGACTTCCGTCCTCGACCGCCGCGCGCACGGCGCATCCGGGTTCAGACTCGTGGGTGCAATCGCGGAACCGGCACGCGGCCGCCAATTGCGCCACATCGTCAAACGCACGCTCCAGCGAGTCTTCATCGGCTAGAAGTTGCAGCTCGCGCATGCCCGGCGTGTCGATGACCATGCCCCCTCCCGGGGAAACGAACAACTCCCGGTGCGTGGTGGTGTGGCGTCCTCTGCTGTCATCCTCGCGCACAGCGGACGTCTTCAGCCGGGCATCTCCCAGCAGGGCATTAATGAGCGAGGACTTCCCGACCCCAGAAGACCCGAGCAGTGCCAGCGTGCGCCCCGGCCTCATCAGGGCGTGCAGCGCATCGAGTCCGGTTCCAGCATGTGCGCTCACGGCGATGACATCGATCCCGGCCGCAACCGTTTCCACATCGGTCAGGCGTGCCGCAACGTCTTCACACAAGTCCGCTTTATTCAGAACCACCACCGGGGTTGCGCCGCTCTCCCATGCCAGAGTCACATAACGCTCGATGCGGCGGAGATTGAAGTCTCCGTCGAGGCCCGAGACCAGCAGTACAAAGTCCACGTTGGCCGCGACCACCTGCGCTTCTTCCGCGCGTCCCGCCGCGCGCCGCGTGAAAGCGCTCCTGCGCGGCAGCACGGCATCAATCACGGCGAGATTCCCATCACCGCCCGGCCGCACCGCCACCCAGTCGCCCACGGCGGGCAAGTCGGTGCGCGAGACCGCACCGTTGCGCAAACGGCCCGACGTAACGGCAGGCGTTTCTCCACCCTCCCGGCAAATCGTGTATTGGCCTCTCTGCTCTTCCGTAACACGCGCGGGTTCGAAGCCGTTTGCCCGGTGCGTTTCAAAGTGCTGTTCAAATGTGTGGTTCCATCCCAAAACGTCCAAACGCATGATAGCGATATCTCCCAAGGGCCGTGCGGCCCATAATCTCCTCATGAATCTACCCCCAATTCCGGCAAACGGACAGGGCAATTACGACAATGAAGTCTCTTGGGGATACGAAGTGCGTGGGAGGGGACGGGCACAGGCACGGCATGCACTTTGCCCAGTTACGAGCCCGTCAAATGGGCCGGCATGGCAGCAGAAGAGGCTGGCAGGTCACGATGCGAGAGCCGGCTCCGGCCTCAGACTCCACCCCACGTTTTGTTTACGATGACCCTGGCCATACTCGCGTCTCCTTTCATGTTGGACAATGCTGCTCATACGGAGAATGTGTATCCCCTATCGATCACCACTATGCGCATTCGCGCGCTGCAGTTCAATGCGTGGGGACGTTTCCCGGGCGCGGGCTTCCCGCGATTTGGGTCTACCCGGCTCTTTCGCACGCTCAGCGAGCATGCGGCGTCCCAGAGATACTACAATCAAATCCTGAGATTTGAGATCTCAGGTCTGACGCAGTTTCAGATTCCAGACACGCCTGCTGAGTGCGCGTTCGGCACACCCGACCCGCTTTCGTGAACATCCCCAGGGCTTGTGCACGGGATCCTACGCGATGGCCTGTTCGCACCGTGGCCGGCCATCCGGTACTATACTCCGCAGCTATGCGATTTCTGGTGTACATCGTTCTCATCCACCTCTCGGTGTTCGGACTGGGCTGTGCAGCACGGGACGCGGCGCCTGCTGGTCTACCCGCGCCGCTGGTCGTAGACCAGTCCCAGAAGCAAGCGCCGTTGCGCCTCGCCCCGGCGTGGAGAGCCCAGACTTCCGCGGCCAAGGCCCCGGACCTGCCCATTCCGCTCGACCGCGCGCGGACACTTACCAACAAGGATGAAGAGCGTGTGATGTCGAACGGCATCCTCGTCGAATTCGATCCCGTCGATGCCGTGCAATACGACACCTTGCTTGTGCGGCTTCGTGCCGCTCGAGGGGATCTGTGCCTGCTCCGCTGGACAAGCGACATCGAGTCCCGCATTGAGGACAATCCCGGCATCGCATTCGATGTTATTCAAGACAGTGACACACACGATTACGCCGTCGACCTGCGGCGCACGGACAAGACCTGGGTCTGGCAAGGCCGGATCTCTTCCATCGCAATCACGACTTCGGCGCAGGACAGCCCATTCGCCCTCGAGTCGCTCACGCTCGCCGCGCGAAGCGATCGGACTCCTCATCGAGAGACACTTAGCAATGTGACCATGGAAGCGGTACCGCCCGTTCCGTTGGCGTGGCGCGTAACCGTACCGCCGCGCGGGATGCTGGAACTGCATGTCGCCATGCTCGATCTGGCATTCAAGGACCCCTTGTCTAACGGTATGGAATTCCGCGTGCGCGTGCAAGCGGATGACGCAAGTACCGCGACGCTCCTGAAGCACAAGTACGTGCCGGACCGCCAGGGTGAACCTCCCCGCTGGCTCCCCTTACAGGTAGACCTTAGCGGCTACTCGGGGCAGGACGTCGCCCTTATCTTTGATACGGATAACCTCGACGACAGCAAGGGCGATTATGCCCTCTGGGGCAATCCGATGATCACGACGGCGCAGTCCGGCGCTTCCAAAACGCCGGTGATTCTCATTTCGTGCGATACCATGCGCGCGGACCACCTGTCGTGCTATGGATATGCGCGCAAAACCTCACCGAATCTCGATGCGTTTTCGAAGGAGGCCGTCCTGTTCGAGAGAGCCTTCACGCCGGAAACGTGGACCCTGACAGGCCACGTGAGCATGTTGACTGGCCTCTACCCCACACGCCACCGGGTCAACGCGAGCACCAATCTGGCCGAATCGGTGGAAACCCTGCCCGAGACCCTGGCGCAGGCCGGTTATTCGACAGGTGGCTTCACGGGCTACCGCATCTGGATGTTGCCGTGGCGTGGACTGGCCCACGGGTTTGACCTTTATTCGACTCCAGAGGTCGTGCGCAGCATTGACGACACGCGCATCGTCATGGACCCGTGGCTGGAAACGCACCACGACGACCCGCTCTTTCTTTTCTTCCACAACTACGATCTGCACAGCAAGTACGACGAACTCGAGTGTGAAGGCTGCGACCTGCCCTATTACCCCGTCAACGCTTCGCAGCTACATTTCGCCAAGGAGATGCAGGAGCCCGCTTCGCTGCGGCGCGGCAAGCGCCCGCGCGCGTCCCAACTCCTGTTCGCCGCGCAGGAGAAACGCCAGACCATATCCCCAGACGAACTCGCGTACATGCAGGCCCTCTACGACGACGCTATCCGCAGTGTGGACGAAGCCTTGGGTGAGTTTTTCAACAAACTCAAAGCGTGGGACCTCTACGATCGCGCGCTGATCATCGTGACGGCGGACCACGGCGAGCACTTCGGCGAACACGGCCAATACCTGCACGAGCATCTGTATGAGGGCGCCGCGCGGGTTCCATTGCTGGTCAAGTTTCCTGGTGGCAAGCATGCTGGACGCCGCATAGACGCGATGGTCACCCTCATGGACATTCCACCGACGGTGTTAGACGTCCTGGATTTGGAAGCTCCCTCCATGGACGGACGCAGCCTCCTGCCAATCATCGACGGCGGCGACGGCGAGTCCATGGTCTTCATCCGCCGGCAGCAGTACCAAGCCGTGCGCACGCCCGAGTGGAAGCTCATCCGCGACATTCACACCAGCGGAATGGAACTGTACCAACTCGCGAGCGACCCAAATGAAGAGCGCGACGTGTTCGGAAGCGCCCCTCTCGAATTGCCAGGTCTGACAGCCGAACTGGAGCGCTTCTTCCTGGAAGACCCGGTAGGTTGGCACGCGGCGTTTGCGTCCTCCGATGCGAAATGGCGCGGCACCTTGACCTTCAGCACTTCCGGCGTCATTGACACGGCGCGCCTGCTCTATGGCGGTTCCATGAGCCGCAACGACCTCATGAAACGCGAGGCGCAATCCTTCACCGCCATGCTGGGGCCTCTGCTACGAGAAGAAGTCTTGTTTCGCACAGCAACACCTGACGCCGCCACCCGCCTGACCGTGCGCGCCGAGGCACCGTTCACCTTGGTGCTGGCCGGGGATAGCCCCATCACGGGCACCGACTTCGAGGCCCAGTTGGACCCCATGCGCGCGGCAGCTACAGTCGCGCCGGCGGCCCCGCCCAATCAGGACGGCCCCACGCTGCTCATCTGGTACCAGCAGGCCGCCGCCGAAGGCGGGCAAGCGCGCGAACTTACCCCCGAAGAACGCGAGCAGCTCGACGGCATGGGCTACGGCGGATCGAAGCGCCCGTAACCCGCTCGTGCGCCTCGCCGTCCCTTGAGCGACGCCCCATGCGTTTGGCAAGACCCTGACGCGCGACATCAGACGCGCGACATCAGGTTGCATCGCGGCGAGGCCCCGTGCTACACTTCCGTTCCGCGATAGATCTGACATGCGTACCCGTAGCTCAATTGGATAGAGTGCTTGGCTACGGACCAAGAGGTTGGGGGTTCAAGTCCCTCCGGGTACGCCATCTCAAGTTTCTTTAGGCCAGCGACTTGCAAAGACGAGTCGCTGGCTTTTCTGTGTCCAAACGGGTCCGGGTGTAAAGGAAAGCGTATCGTCGCGCGACGCGATCAGCTCATTCCTGACCGACAACACGGTCTATAAGAATAGGATAGCGCGTCATGGAAAGCATACTCCTAGAACCGAAGGCTGGCACGTGGTACGTCACGTATTGGCAGGACGGCAGGCAAAAGCATCGTTCGCGTGGTACAAGAAGCGATTTCCAGGCGCGGGCACTACAGACAAATACATAGGTGAGAGCCGCGGCATGGGCAGACCGGCACACCAAACCCAGCTCACGGCTGGAGAGTGGCCTACGGCTTCGCGAGTTCCATTGGCCCAATCCATCCCGTGCCTTGTTCTCGAAGAGCCCGATTCGTCTGAACTCCGCCGACAACCCCGCGACTTACATGTACCGCACGAATGGTCTCAATTTCCGTTCGACATTTGCGTATCCTCCACGAACGCTGCGGCCGCCCATCCGAACCTCTATTGCGGACTCCGGAGTCCCAATGCAATACTCTATCTTGCTTGCC
>JADLCA010000357.1 GCA_020847495.1 Candidatus Hydrogenedentota bacterium
CGATGGACACACACGGGGGATGTTGCGGCTGCGCGGGTCATTCGATAGGGCGGCGCTCGTTTCTGGCGGCCATGGGGGGAGCTACCGCGGCCTCAGCGATGGTAGGCTCGGCAACGGCCGCGGCCAGTAAGGCTACCCTGGCGCGCATGCGCCCGAATCTGGGCAAGAAGCAGGTACCCCTCGTGGTGCAGCCTGCATTGACGTACGGCATTTACCAACCACGCGAGGCGACCAGTTGGCGTCCCTGGGGAGGCATCCACACGGAAGCCGACGCCAGCCGGGAGATGCAGCGCATCGATGCGGATCTGGCCGAACTTGCCAAGTCCGCCGAGTTCCCGCTCGAAATCCGGCCGGTCGCGCGCGTGCGCACCGAAACGGAGGCCGCCCCGCTGCGGGACGGCGACGCCGACGTGATGCTGATCTTCGGGGCATCCGGCGAAATCGACCCACTCATCAAACCCGACCGGCACAATCTCGTCTTTGTGCGGCACCGCTCGGGACCGGTCTATCTGTGGTACGAAATCGTCCACCCGCGCATGATTCGCAAGACGGTCGACAGCTTCAACGAGCAGGGGCTCGCGCCGGAGGATGTCGTGGTGGACGACTTCAGCGAACTGCTCTGGCGCTTCCGTGCGCTGAGCGCGCTGCAGAACACGGTTGGCAGCCGGATCGTGGCTATCGGTTCGCCCAGCGGCTGGGGCCACGGCGGACAGAAGGCCCCGGAAATCGCCGCTCAGACCTGGAAACTCGACATGCGTTCGGTGCCCTACGATGACCTCGGCAAGCGAATCGAGTCCGCCCGGAACGAGGCGGGCCGCATGGACCGCTGCGAGAAGGCTGCGAAGGCGTATTTGAAAGACTCGGGCATCACGCTGAAGACCACGCCCGAATTTGTGTCACGCGCCTTCCTGTTGACGGAAGTGTTTGAAGACCTCATGGAAGAGCACGACGCCCCGGCGATGACGATCAATGAATGCATGGGCACCGTCATGCCGATGTCGCAGACCACCGCATGTATGTGCCTTACGCTGATCAACGACAGCGGGGCGATGGCATTCTGCGAGTCGGACTTCGTTGTGATTCCGTCCGGCATCCTGCTGAAGCATATCGCGGGCACGCCGGTCTTTTTGAACGATCCGACGTATCCACATGATGGCGTAGTCACATTGGCGCACTGCACCGCCCCGCGCAAGATGAACGGCAAACGTGAGGAGCCGGCGGTCATCATGACGCACTTCGAGTCGGACTACGGCGCGGCGCCCATGGTGAAGATGAAGTTGGGCCACGACGTGACGGTGCTTGACCCCGACTTCGGGAACGAGCGCTGGATTGGGTTCCGGGGGAAGATCGTCGATAATCCGGAATTGGACATCTGCCGTTCGCAGGTTGATGTGTCCATCGAAGGCGATTGGCGGACTCTCGCGCAGGAGATGCGCGGGTTCCACTGGATGCTGGCCTACGGCGATCACCTCAAAGAAACCGGCTACGCCCTGCGGAAGATGGGCGTGGGTTGGCTGAACCTAAGCACTGGGCGCACGATCGAGGCGTAACGGTACTCTACCGCACGTGCATCACGCTGGCTGAGAAAGGAAGAAGTGAGTGAAGAGGGCAGGCAACGGAGCCTGCCCTCTGCTTTTGTACGAGTTCGGGCAAAAAGAGTTCGCGCGTGGTTGACATGGGGCTTCACATCCCCCTCGGCCCTGCGGGCCTGCCCCCTTCAAAGAGGGACCGTTGCGGCCCTTCGGGCCGTTTGCGTTGGGAGCGGGAGGACCTCCCGTTGCCCAAGCGTCGCTGATAAACAGTAGACATAGTGTTGCATATGTCCCCCTTTGAAGGGGGATCAAGGGGGATGTTCTTCTCTTGGGTCTTCCGGGATCGCCAGCGAACCCTCGCCAGGCGGCCGCTCAGACTGTTTCCCCGTCGTCTTCCATGGGAGGGGCCTTGTCGACGTCTTTCAGGACTTCGAGGGCTTGGGCGGCTTCCTCGCCGCGCACCTGAATTTGCATGGCGCCCAACTGCGGCCAGATGTTCTCCGTCCCCTCGTTTTGCACCACGTAGTCAATACCCGCTGCCTGCAGGAGCGATTCCGCCACGGCGAAATCCGCCGCCTCGTTGGTTTCCAGCACGGTGACAAGGTCCACATACTCGGGCTCCGGCTCGGGAGGAAGCGTGTCAACCAGCGTTGCCCCGCAATCCGCACACGTCGTAAAACCTTCCCGGTACTCCGTTCGGCATTTCGGACAGAACATGATTGACCTCCTTTTCCGTCGCCTCCATGGTACCACGGAACGCGCCGTGCTGCGGATACTCGATGTTTACCGCGTGTCCGGGAACCTTTTGATCCTCGCGCGGCATCAAGAATACATGCCTATGTCACGAAGTGCGAAATGACTGGTAGTCTTACGCCGGGGAGCGTGGAATTGTCTCAAGCCTCTTCGGCGTCATCACGAGTGCTTTCTGTTGAGAAGTTGGTACAATATGACAATGTTCCCGGCGCCGGGTGGTAAGCATCAACCTGAGGCTGGGGCGAACGTCCCGCAAGGGACGGTGCAAGGCAAGGTCGTCGCAACACAGTTGGGGTAACGAAAATGTCCACCGAGTCCTCTTCCCGCTTTTTCAATCCCAAGAACGGTCCCATGATTGTGGGGATCCTGTTTGTCGTCGCAATCCTGTTGCTGGTCGCGCTGTGGCCGGGAAGCACGCCACCCCCGGCTGCGGATGAGACGGCAAAGGCGGCGGAAGGCGAAATGGCGGCCCCGGATGCGGCACCCCCAGCGGAGGTGGCGCCGGAGCAAGAACCGGCCACGAAATCCGAACCGGCGCTCCCGGCCGACCCCTCGGCAACCTTCACGGTGACGGGCACGGTTCCGGTCAAGAATGAGCTACTGGAAAACCGGGTCGTCGTGTTCTTCAGCGAGCCAATCACCGTGGCCGGACTCGACCAGGAGGGTGCGTTGCCGCCGTTTACGGTATCCCCGGTGCCGTTCGCGGGCAACTTTGAGGTCGGTCCCAACTACCTGGACATTCGCTCCAGCTCGTTTCCGCGCGACCAGATTGTGACCCTGGAGCTGGGTGATGCTATCCGCGCCGCCAGCGGAAAAGTCCTCGCTCCCGAGGCGCGGCGCCTGACCTTCCTGCCGTTTGTGTTCCAGGCGCGCCGGGTGTGGTCGTTGGAATCGACCGCGGACAGGGAGGTCCTGGGAGTGGAATTCGCCGCGCCAATCACCGTAGAGGCACTGAAGGCCAACACGACCATCAAGACGGTCCAGGGGGCGGATGTCGCCTTTACGGTGGAGGAAGGCACTTCAGACGGTATCCACCGCCTGGTGATCACCGGAAACAAGGACTGGCCGGTCAGTATTCAGTTTGCCAAGGGACTGGCTGACGCGACGGGCTCCTTGGCGCTCGCCGACACACAGGGATATGTCTACCCGACGGAGTTGGACCTTTCCATTGCCCAGGTTGCCTGGAGCCAGGTCAAAGACGATTTCCAGCGCATTACCATCGAGTTCAATAAGGCGGTGGCAACCGCGGACCTGAAGGAGCACCTGACTATTAAGGACTCTGAATCGGGAGCAGAAGTCGAGTTTGAGTTGGACGCGGACGTGCTGAACACCCAGCATTTCGCGACAGTGCATCTTGCCCAGCCCACGAAGACGGGCCTTTCACTGGAATTCTCCGCGGGCCTGGCCGGGGCTGAGCGCTCCGTGCTTGCCGAAGCCACCACGGAGAAGCTGATCGCCCGCTCGCTCGAGGACCGGGAGCCGCTGCGATTTGACGACCAGTGGTGGGGGCATGAAGGGCGTGATGGATTGGTGCTGAATCTCGGATTCAACCAGAAGGTCGAGGCGGCCGCATTAAAGGGGGCTGTCCACATCGAGCCGGAATTGCCAAACCTGCGCATCGAGCCGAGCTACAACAACCGCCGCGTGCAGGTGTTTGGGGACTGGAATTCCGAGACCCGCTACGACCTGACGCTCGACGCGGGCATGGCGTATGGCGATGGATTCACGCTTGGGCAGCAGATGTCGCTCGCGGTGACCACCGAGCGCGTGCCCTCCTACATCGGGTTTGGGCACGATGGCAAGTACTATTTCCCGCGGCGCAGCGGACTTGAGTTGCCGCTCGAAGTGCGCGGCGTACGCAAGGCGCGCATCGGCCTGTACCGCATGTTCCCGTCCAACATCGCCGTGGCGGTGCGCGACATCAACGATGGCGAGCCGTGGTACCAATTCCTGGAGTCGTGGAGCGAATCGCTCAGCCAGACCGAGATGGACGTGACCTCGACTGGCAGCCGGATTACATCGAATCCGCTTACGATCGATACGCTGATCCCGGCGAACAAATACGGTGTATTCTGCATCCAGGCGGAAGACATCACCCCGCGGAGACAGAATGAGGATAGCGAAGGCGAGGACTACGAGGACGGAGGCTATTACTACCGCGCATCCTCATCGACGAAGCTGATCCTCTTCACAAACATCGGTTTGATGTCGCACTGGCTGGACGATGAGTTGGTGGTCTAAGCGCACGACCTGTACTCGCTGGCCCCGCTCGACTTGGCGAAGGTCACGGTGTATTCGCGCAAGAACCAGGTGTTGGCGACGGCCAATACCGATGCGCGCGGCATGGCGCACATCGGGCCGTTCAACGAGGCGCTTGGACAGCCCGCCGTGATTGTTGTCGAGAAGGGTGAAGATTACACCTTCCTGGAACTCGAAGCCCGCACCGACGATATTACCGAGGAAACGCCCGAGATGCCGGGCTTCGATCGCGAGACGTACGACGCGTTCCTGTACGCGGACCGCGACTTGTACCGGCCGGGCGAAACGATCCACCTGCGCTGGATTACGCGGACGCACTATGGCGACGCGTTGCCGAACGTGCCGCTGCTCATTTCCGTGATGAAACCCAACCAGCAGGAATTGCTGAACCAGCCGGTGACGCTCTCGGACCTCGGTACCGGCGGTTTGGACATTGTCACGCAGAAGGCCTATCCCACGGGCAAATATACAGCCATTCTGAAAGTGCCGGGCACGAACAATGAGATCGGCACGTACACGTTCAGCGTGGAAGAGTTCGTGCCAAACCGCATCAAGGCGACCGTGGATGTGGCGGAGAGTCAGTGGCTCGCGGGACAGGAGTACACGATCAAGGTCAACGCGCAGCATTTCTTTGGCGCGCCTGCGTCGGACCGCAAGAGCGAGGCGAAGATCGTGCTGCGTCCCGCCGTGTTCAAGCCCGAGGCGTGGAAGGGCTACGTATTCACGAACGACTCGACCTTCAAGACCGACATCATTTCAACCGGCGAAGAAACCACGGACGCCCAGGGCAATGTGTCCTTTGCGTTCAAGTATGAAGCACCTCCGACGGCGACCTTCCCGCTAAGCGCTCTCGTGGTTGGACGTGTCTTCGAATTGGGTGGCCGCGCGGTCGCGGGGACCAAGGAGCTAACGCTGTTCCCGTCGGCGACATGCCTCGGACTGACGGGAGCGACGCCGGAGAGCGGCAAGGGCGTAGAGGTGAACGTGGCCGCCATCAAGCCGGATGGCGCGCCCGCGGACCTGGCCACCGTGAAGGTCACGCTCGAAAAGCAGGTGTGGAACTACTACGTGCGCCGTTACTACAACTACCACCAGCCGAACTGGTCGGAGTCCTTCGAGGCGGTGGAGACCCGCGATGTGCCGCTAAAGGAAGGCAAGGGCGCGACGACCTTCGAGTTCGGCAACTACGGCTACTACCGCGTGCGCGTCCATTCGGATGCCACGCCGCAATACAGCACGCTGTCCTTCTACTCCTACGGCGGAGACGTGAATCTCGTCGATGCGGCGCGGCCGAGCCTGATCAAGCTCACGATGGATAAGGAGAAGTACAGCGTCGGAGAAGAGGCGACGGTGCGCATCGAAGCGCCGTTTGACGGCAAAGGCTTCGTGGTCATTCAGGGCGAGGAGATTCAGCGGATCGAGACGGTCGAGATCAAGGACGGCGCCGGCACAGCCCGCTTCATGCTCACGCGCGATCAGTATCCCAACGTGTGGGTCCAGGCCACAGTCGTGCACGCGATCCAGCAAGCCCGCGACCAGGTCTATCCCTTCTCGAGTTTCGCGATGCAATCCGTGAACGTCGCGGACCCGCGGCGATCGGTCGCTATTGCGTTCCCGAATCTCCCGGAAGAGATCCGGCCCGCGCAACAGGCGCAGTTCACGGTTGAAACAAAGGATGGCGAGGGCAAGCCTACGTCTGTCGAACTTACGCTTGCAGCCGTTGACGAGGGCATTCACTCCATCACCGGTTACGAGAGCCCGGATCCGGTGAAATACCTGTCGCGTCCGCGAAGCGCCGATTATCGCCGCGCCCATTACTACGACAAAGTCGCCTATGACTTCGAGAAAACGCCCATCGGCGGCGACCTCGAAGCCTTGTTGGGCAAGCGTGCGGCCGCGGTGGATGAGAACTGGATCAAGCCCGTGGCGCTGTGGTCCGGAGTGGTCCGCACGGACGCGGAAGGACGCGCCACGGTAACGATGGAAGTGCCTGAGTTCTCGGGCCAGTTGCGCTTGGTGGCGGTGGCCGCTTCCGCGCAAGCGACGGGCGCGCAGACCGGGTTTGTCTACGTGCGGCGCCCGTACACGCTGCGAACCAGCATGCCGCGCTTCCTGCTGCCGGGCGACCGGTCGGCATGCCGCGCGGTGCTATTCAACAACACAGACGCGCCGTGCACGGCGACCGTGAGCTGGGCGTCGGAAGGCACGCTTGTATCCGTGACGGGCACGCGCGATCTCGAGGTGCCCGCGCACGGCGAAGCGACGCTGCTGGCGGACTTCGCCGCGGCAGAGGCTATCGGACAAGGCCTCATCCGTTGGACCGCGGTGTTCAAGGACGCGGCGGGCGCGGAATTGCAGAAGCTCGAAGAAAACGCGCCGGTACCTGTGCGCACGCCCGCGGCGTTCCAAACGCATCACGAACTGCACGCGCTCAAGCCGGGCGAGAGCGTGACCATCAAAAATACGCAATTCGTGGATGACGCCCGCGCGGAAATCGACGTGAGCGTCAGTGGCAATCCGCAGTTCCGCCTGCAGGAAGCCCTCAAATATGTCGTGCATTATCCGTACGGCTGCGTGGAGCAAACCACGTCCCGCCTGATGCCGATGTACTTGCTCAAGAAGAGCGCCGACTTGACCGACCTAGTCCTCAGCAAGGAACAGAAGGTAGACATGTACTTGCAGGCAGGCATCGATCGCCTGTTCTCCATGCAGACGGACACGGGCGGACTCGGCTTCTGGCCAGGGGCCACATCGCCGTATTCGTATGGGTCGGTGTATGCCTTACACTTCCTCACGCTCGTGAAGAACGGCCGCGACTATCCGCTGCCGGAAAAGAACTACGAGGCGCTGCGGAAGTACGTGCGCAGGATATCGGAGGACTGGTCACAGACGTCTACGTCGTCGTTGTATGAGCGGGCCTACGCCATCTATGTGCTCGCGCTGGGCGGCGACCTGGATGCCATCAAGCAGATCCGGCGTTTTGACGATGTGGCACTGCCGCGTCCCGCGAGGCTGATGCTGGCCGCGGCGCTCGCGCAGAACACCCAGGACACGGACAGGGTGAAACTCTACATGTCGAGCGTGCCGAGCGAGGCCTACTCCGTGACCGAGCCTGACGGCACGCTCAATAGCGATATTCGCAGCACTGCCGTGGAACTCATGGCCTTGACCCAAATGAAAGGTGAACAGAAAGCCATCGCAGAGAGAGTGGACAAGCTGATCGCATTCCTGCACGACCACCGCCATGGCACCACGCAGGAAACGGCGTTTATCGTGTCATCGCTCGGCACCTACTTGAGCAACATCGCGGCGAACCTCAGCAAGGCGGCCGCGACCATCAAGGGGCCCAAGGGTGAGGCGGGCGTCGCCGGGGACAAGGTCTACCGCGCGATGCACCAAGGCCCCGAAGGCGCGTTCACGATTGCCAATACCGGTGGAACCACCATCTTTGTCAACGCAACTGTAGGCGGCGTGCCGGAGAATCCGGTACTGCCACCATTGGCGGAGAAGATCACGGTTACGCGCAGCATGTATACCAGCAAGGGAGAGGCCTTTGACGGCGCCGCTTACCGGCAGTCTGACAGCTATGTCATTGGGTTCAAATTGAATTGCGAACAAGATGTGAAAAACCTTGTCGTGGCCGATCTCATTCCCGCGGGATTCGAGATTGAGAACCCGCGTCTGGAATCCGACGCGATCCCGACTGGGCCCTTCGGGGATGCGGTAACGCCGTCGTTCCTCGAAATTCGCGACGACCGGCTCGTCGCCGCCTTTGATGCGCTGGAGCGGGGCGTGCACGAGTTCTTCTATGTGGTGCGTGCCGTTACGCCGGGAACGTATCAGTATCCGGCTGTCGAAGCGGAATGTATGTATGACGCGTCGGTTCACGGGCGCGGCGAAGCCGGCACGGTCGAGGTGGTGCAGCGCTAAGGCGTGGCTACGCGATGACAGGAGCAAGTGAAAGAGGCAGGCGCGCGTTGCAGGGCCTTTGGAGCCGGGCGCGCGCTCTGCCCCGCCGCTACACGTTGGCATTGGCGGCGGGGTGCGCAGTGCCCGTGCTGGCACTTGTCATTCTCCTGCTGTGGCCGATAGACCCGGCGCCGTTCACGAGTTTTGGCGCTTCTGGAGAGCTGTTTGATCGAAACGGGCGGCTCCTCTATGCCTTTCTGAACGGCGAGGAGCAGTGGCTCTTTCCTCGTGAACTCGACGCGATCAGTCCGTATCTCGTCAAGGCCACAATCGCCACGGAAGACCAGCGCTTCCGCAGCCATCACGGCGTGGATGCCATGGCGGTGGGCCGTGCCATCATCCAGAATGCACGGGGCCTGGGCGTCCGCTCGGGCGCCTCTACGCTGACCATGCAGGTCGTGAAACAGAACGGCCCCCCTTCTCGCACGATCACCGGCAAGGCATGGCAGGCGATTCAGGCGCTCCGGCTCGAACGGTACGTATCGAAGGACGAGATCCTGCGAACGTATCTCAATACCGCGCCGTACGGACTCAATCTCTTGGGATGCGAGGCGGCGGCGCGCCGCTATTTCGGGAAGCCGGCAAAAGAACTGACGCTGTCCGAGGCCGCGCTGCTGGCTGGCCTGCCCAAGTCTCCAGTCGGTCTCATGCCCTTGAAGAATCCGGAACGCGCGTTGGCGCGGCGCAACTACGTGCTCGCGCGCATGCGCGACGAGGGCTTTATCGATGCGGGAGACTACGAGCGCGCTTCGAAGCAGCCCTTGGATGTCGAGTGGCATGCGTTTCCACAGTCCGCC
>JADLCA010000358.1 GCA_020847495.1 Candidatus Hydrogenedentota bacterium
ACAGAAACGTTTACAATGGCCATCCGGTCGCGACGGTTCTTGATCTCTTCCACGGCCACCGTGTCCGTCCGCGATGACTCATCAATTGTCCCAACGATGAAGACACCTTGCTCGGCGTCTCCGATATCGACTTTGACAGGCGCGGCCGAATCAGTCCCAGTCCCGGACATCCCCCCGGACGATAGTCCCGGGTCGTCATCAGGAGACCAGGGTTTCTCGGGTTTGCACGATTGCAGCAGCAGGACCACGCAGGCAAATACCAACAGACGCTTCATGATAACTCCATCCTCCGCACGCAGGGCAGGCAGAACAAGGCGCTAAACAGCCTACCGAACCAAAACGATCAAATAATACCAGCAGGATGGACGGAAATAAACCCGGCGAAGCCAGGGACAAGAATCGAACGGACCAAGCCGATCCGTCTGATCGGTTCAATCCGTCCGATTGATTGGTAACCGCGGTGCCGGAGCGATAGAACCGGCAAGCGGCAAAGCAAATGCCTCCTCAGCCGCGGCCGGTTTCCGGTACGGTTGCGGTTTCGAGCGCTTCCTCGAAAGCGATGGGGTCGCGGTAGTCGGAAAGGAAGGTGCGTGCACCGGCGGCCCGGAGACTTTCGGCATTGGATTCGTGCACCATCCCAATAAAACGGATGTCGAGGTCAGCCGCGGTTTGTACGTCCCAGACGCCGTCGCCAATGTAGATAATGTCGTCGGCATCTACGCCGGAACGCTCGATCGCCTTGCGCGCGATTTCGGCGCGCGTGAGCGCGTCATTGGCGAACGCGCCGGGGATTGCGGTTCCATCCACTCCGATACGGGCCAGCTTGAAGAGGGCCGTTCTCCGCATGCCTCCCGTGGCCAATGCGGCGGCGGTGTCTTCGCGCTCCTCAATTGTCCTCAACACGGTACGCGCCCCCGGAACGGCGCGGAACCCCGAAGGGTCTCTGAGGAATGCTGTCTGCAGTTCCTCGCGGTAGTATCCTTCAAAACGGGTGACGTCGTCGCCGTTCAATGGCGTTTGCGCGCCGTTGTCCAAGACCTCGTGAAGAATGCCTACGTCCGTGACATTAACGTACGCCCTCCAGTCTGTCGTGGGCAGCTGCTTGCCAAAAGCCCGCTCGAACGCCCGCGCATAACATGCGTTGTCAGTCCGGCTGGTCGCCGTGAGGGTTCCGTCGATATCAAAAAGGACAAGTTTCACCACTCTTCTCCTGGGATCCCGCGGACAGCCTCGCGGGTTTGTTAGTGGTCGTGTCCGCCGGGCTTGGCCGAATTCGCCGACTTCTGCTGCGCTTCACGCAACGCCTTCCGGAACTCTTCATCACCGAGGGTTTCGCGGAAGACCTCGCGCGACATAATGGCGTGCTCCGCCTTGATGAAGCGGATGTCGAGTAACACGCAGTACAGGGTGAAAACAAATAGCAGTAAGAATAACGCCCAATATCCCAAAAATAATCCCGGCGACGAACGCAAGGCTTCCAGACGTACTCCCAGCACGGCCATGACGGCGCATGCGGCTAAGCACGCACCGCCCGCTACCCGCCAGTGCTTCTGTCGGAGCATCGGCTCTCCTTACGCCTATTCAATCGGTCAAGGCGTGCCTTCACCCGCGCCCTGACCGCGTGTTACTGCAAGGTTTACGAACCGGGCACCCACACCCGCTCTTCATAGGTCTCGCCCGAGGCGGTCTTCACTGTGCGGGTTTCCCAGTGCCCATTCTGGGCCGTGGGAGCTGGAGCCGGTGCCGGAGCCGGGGCGGGCGCTGGGGCTGCTTGGGCTTGCGGGGCCGCCTGCTGTTGGGCTTTGCGGTCGCGCCGCTCGTCCACCTGATCCCCGATGAGCGCACCAGTAAGCGCGCCCACGCCGGCGCCGATCAAAGCGCCCTCACCGGCCTTGCCGGACTGATTGCCGATAATCGCACCCGCACCCGCGCCAAGAGCGGCGCCGGCCACGGCGCCATCCTGAGTGGGCGTCGTGTTACAGCCGGCAAACGCACCAAGGCAAAGCGCTGCGGCGAGCGCAAGCGTCATCCATCTCATGTTCATTTGCACTACCTCCCAATCCATGTCACGCGTATGCTATGCGCTACGGATTCTTCTTTTCGTCCACTTGGTCGCCAATCAGGGCTCCGCCCAGCGCGCCGACTCCGGCGCCGATCAGGGCGCCTTCGCCTGCCTTGCCAGACTGATGCCCTATGATGGCGCCCGCCCCTGCGCCCACTGCCGCGCCGCCTATGGCGCCTTCCTGCGTGGGGGTCGTGTTACAACCCAACATGGACGCACAGAGCAGTGCTGCTACCAATACCGCAGTCCATCTTAACATGGGTATCATCCTCTCTCACCAGGGCAAGTTGCCTCATTAAGTCTACCACATTTTGTGGTCGCTGTTACTTGCCCGTCGATTAATTGGACGACACCGCCTGCCGAGTATTCACGGGTGCGTCCTAAGCCTTTGTCAATGCGAGGTGAGAGAGACTTCCTCCGTAGCGGTTTTCGGGCTCCCGGGGATTGCATCGCATCCTCGCGGCGACATATAGTGAGTACATCATGTCCTTTCCCCCGCTACGATATGTCGACGTTTCACAGGTCCAACATGAAGGGCAAACCCTGATCTGCATACGCGACCCCGAGGGCATCGTCGAGGCGCCGCTGTTGCTGTCGCCCATCGCTTTCTTCGTGGCGTCCCAACTGGACGGGGAATCAAGCGCAGAGGATATTCAGCGCGCTTTTTCTCAGTTGACGTCTGGCCGCGCGGTCCGCACGGAGGACATAGAGCAGGTTGTCGCCTTTCTCGACGAACACGGATACCTTCTTTCTCCGTCGTTTATTGAGCGCAGGAACGCGATCCACAAAGAGTTCCGCGAGACGCCCATCCGCCCCGCGTACCTGGCCGGAAAGTCCTATCCCAGCAACGCGGCGGAGTTGAGACAGTATCTCGACTCGCAGTTTACGCGCGAGGGCGGGCCGGGCGTTCTGCCGGGAACGCCCGCATGCGGCGGCGCTCCCGTGAGCTGCCTCATCGTTCCGCACATCGACTTCGAGCGTGGAGGCCACGCCTACGCCCACGGTTTTTCGCGCATGGCGAAGGCGGGCAAACCAGATACGGTGCTCGTCTTCGGAGTGGCCCACACCGGCACTCCGTCGCCGTTCATCTTAACGCGCAAGCGCTTCGAGACTCCGCTGGCAACCCTCGATCTGGATGACGAGTTCATCGATTTGCTGGTCGAAGACTACCCTGAAGACCCTTTTGAGCACGAGATTATCCACCGGACAGAGCACTCGATCGAGTTTCAAGCGGTGATGCTTGCGTACCTGTACGGCACGGACGTGCGTATCGTACCCGTTCTGTGTGGCGCGTTCCTGTCCGAGAGCGACGGCCAGGAGCCGGACCCCGAAGGGCCTGTTCTCGAGTTCCTATCCCGGTGCAGACAGGCGATAGAACGCCTGGGACGCCGTGTGACCGTCATCGCCAGCGCGGATCTCGCCCACGTGGGCCGCACCTTCGGAGACGACTTCGATATCGACGAATCGGTTGTCGATCAGGTTCGCAAGCGGGACGCCCAGGACCTTGCGCATGTCCTCTCCGCGAATCCGGAGGAGTGGTACCGCGCAGTTATGCGCGACGAGAATCAGCGCCGCGTATGCGGGCTCAACTGCATCTTTTCCGCATTGAAGTCCGTCGAAGGGTCCGTGAAACAGGGCGAACTCGTCCACTACGGATACGCACCCGACCCCTCGGGAGGCATCGTCTCGTTCGCCAACATCGTTCTGCCCTGAGCGCATGCCCTTCTCACGTTCCACAGACTGAATATGGCGGTGCGGCCCGGCGTCCAGTCCGTCAGACGCGGGCGCCGTGGTAACGAAACGCAGGAGGAGTCTTCGGCAGATGGAAAGCAGCATCGCATCGTACCGGACCCCCGAACGTTTGTGTTACGCAATGCTGGCCTTCGTGTTGCTCGCCGTTCCGTCTGTGTGGTGCGATTCACTCCCTGAGCGCGAGGTCATCGCGGGTATCACAACCAATCGCGCCATCCCCGGGCACCCCTATGATCTCGCGGGCAATCGCATCGTGTTCACCAACTGGTACTACATACAGCCCGGCGATCTCGACTGGCGCAACACCGAAGGCAAGAGCGTCTATGTGAGTGGAGACGAGGGCCTTTTCGATGCCTGCCACGTGGGTATCAACGCGCCTCACGGTATCCGGATTGCCGCGCAGAAGCCGCAGGTTATCGGCCCGTTCGACATGCCCTATCGCACCATCCTCAAGGACGGGGATATCTACAAGGGCTGGACGTCTACCGAGTACTTCGAGTCGCCCGATGCCATGCATTGGGAAAAGAAGGCCATGCTGGCGTTCGATGCGGCGCACGAGGATGGTGTCCACCATGTCTTCATCGATCCGGTAGGGCCGCCTGCCGAGCGATTCAAGGCCGTATGGGTCGGCCACATCACGCGGGCCGAGTTCGATGCTTTCCGTGCCAAGCGTCCGGACGGTTGGGAACCTCGCGCCACCTTTCTCCTCGGTGAGAAGGATGAGGTCACCTGCCTGAAAGGGAGCGTGTCGTCCGACGGCATCCAGTGGACCTCGCTCCCCGATCCGCTCGTCGTCGAATATGCCGACACGCTGAACACGGCCTACTACGACCAGTCTCTCCGCAAATACGTCCTCTACACGCGCTACTGGTACGTCGGGCCGCGCACCAACCGCCTGCCTTCCGACATCCGCGGAAGTTGGACCGGGGTGGGACGCCGCGCCATCGGCCGCAGCGAGTCGGATGACTTCCGCAGCTTCGCTCCTTCGACTCTGATTCTGGAGCCTACCCCGGACATGCTGCCTTCTGAGGCCCTCTACACCAATTGCCGGACCACGATCCCCGGCGCGCCAGACCAGCACCTGATGTTCCCCACGATCTGGAACGCCTCCATCGACGACACCACGCGAATCGCATTCGCTTCCAGTCACGATGGCATCATCTGGCATTGGGTGCCCGGCGGCGACCTGCTCCACACGCAGCCATTCGGCCAATGGGATGGCGGTTGCATCTGGGCGAATCCGGAGCTTATCGAGTTTCCGAACGGCGACTGGGCGCTTCC
>JADLCA010000359.1 GCA_020847495.1 Candidatus Hydrogenedentota bacterium
CCGGGCGCCTTGACCTACGTCGCCGATGTAGAGGTCACCGGTCAACCGATCAAAGGTGAACCGCCAGGGATTCCGCAGACCGTAAGCCCAAATCTCGCCGCGCGCGCCGGGCGTGCCGACAAACGGGTTTGTGGACGGGATCCTATAGGGAAGGGCTTTGCCCGTATTCACGTCAATTCGCAGTATCTTCCCCAGGATCGCGCCCAGGTCCTGCGCGTTTTCGTCCGTGTCGTTGGCAGGACCACCGTCGCCCGAGCTGATGTAGAGGTATTTGTCGAGGGGCCCGAAGGCCAGCATCCCGCCATTGTGGATATCGGTTGGTTGCTCAATTGTGAGGATGGGCTTCGCCGAGTTCCGGTTCGCGCGGTCGCGGTTCTTACGAATCCGGTAGCGCTCAATGACGTTGTCGCCGTTCAGGTTTGTGTAGTTGACGTACGCAAGACGTTTGGCGGGATAGTCTGGATGGATGGCGAAACCCAGCAACCCTCGCTCGGAAACGTCACTGTTGATCTTGCTGCCGAGGTTCAGGAAGGGCTTCGCCGCAACGACTCCGTTCTTGATGAGCTTGACCTTGCCAGTGGTCCGCTCCAGGACATAAAGGCGATCGGGGTCGCCAGGCCCCGAGCCCAGGAAGGTAGGCTGGATCAGCCCGGATGCCACCGGCTCCACGGTCAGGGACTGGGCGTGCGCAAAGGGGACCAGGCACATGAAGAAGGCGGATAAACAAACTGCGGAAAGTCGACTACTGCGTTCCATGAAACTCCTCCACATTCAAGTGGAAACCGTGCGACTCTTGCACGTCACACAGCGCCACTGGCATGGGCGTGCCCGTTGCCGGGAACGCTTGACACTCTTGTTGCAGACCAAGACCGTCCCTATTATACCTGGAAGAGCATGAGGAGACTACACACTGGGGTTGCGGTCTGTGTCGCACTGAGCGCGCGTCAGAATCCTCAAGACGGCGGGCACATCAAGGGGAGATCCCCAGAGAAGGGTGCTGAGTGCTTTCACGGCGGCTTTATCGAGGGCGTCGAGTCCGACAGCACCGCGGTGGCGGGCGTCAGAACGAAAGGCCCAGAAGATCTCCGCAGCGTAGGAGGCTTTGCAGATTTCTTTCTTGGGTTTGCCCTTACGAATTTGACCGAGCGCTTTCTCAAGGCGCTCCGGCGATGAGCCCTTCGGTGGAGAGGCCTGAGGGCCCAGGTCATGGGCCATCGTCGTTGCGGGCGCGACGGAGAGACGGGGAAGCAGCAGGCGCTCAAGCTCCTCCTCCAGAATCCCGCCAAGCAGGAAGTCTTCCGGCGGGGTGGGTCCCCCGCCCTTCAGCAGGCGCAGCATCTGGCACGAGCGTTCCGAGAGTGCATCCCAGCCAGGTATCCACCCGTCCAGGCGGCTTCCCACGACATCGGGGACGGTGGCAGAGAAGGCCGCGCTTGTTGCGTCCTGTGAGGCATCGAATGTTCCGCTGTGAATCTCCGTGAAGGAGCGCCGCGCGGAAGCAACATAGTGACCCGGACCCGGCACGTAACGCGAACCCTCCAGGCTGAATAGCATTTCCGTGGTACGGGTCTTCGCATTGTAGTCCAGCACGCACGAAACCGTGCCGCCGTTCGGTAGCGCGGCCGCGGCATGCCGCAAGATATTGGAGAACGCCGATTGAAGACGGAGCCGATGGGCCACGATCGGCGGGGGCTGGCGCTCGACGTGGGACTCCATGGCAATAGCCTTCTCCTGGAGAACCGGGGCCGCCGCGTCTTGAACCTCTTGCCAGACAGCAGCCACATTGGTTGGCGCAGGTGCTCTTCCGCAGCCATCGAGCGCTGCGAGTGCATTCAGAACGGCATTTCGCGCCACGTCAACACTGGAATACACATCATCCGAGGCGCCGCCTGCGGCAAGGCGCAGGTGCCGCTCCGCTTCGCGAATGGGCTCCACGAACTGCATGAACCCCTCGGACGTCTCAGGAACAACGCGAACGCCCTTCAGGCGCAGGTCAGCCCCGTGAGAGGTCTTGTCAATGCGTCCCCCGCGGGTGGCTGCCGTCCAGCGGATTTCGACGTCCTCCAAGCTCAACGGAATGCGGTCCTTGAGAGCAAACTCATGAGGGAATCGGCCGGGGCCGTCGAACTCGAAGCGGATGATGGGGACCTGCCCCTCTTCGACAAGCGCCGCGGCGAGTGACGCGTCGGACTCCAACACGGCGTCTTCGACAAACACCCGAAGCGCCGCCAGTATCTGGGCTGTGTCGCCCGCGCACATACCGACGCGCGCGAGATCGAACGTGCAGTGCCCCGTTTGAACTTCGCGGGAGAGGCCGGCCAGAAGTCCGTGGGGATCGTACTCCTCATAGAGAGGTATGCGGGCCAGTTCACACAGCGAGCGGCAGGCCCGCAACGCCGCATGCGCCTCGGCAAGGCCGCCTGGATCCCGCAAGCGCAGCAGTGCTTCGGACAGAGCGGGCTCCATATCTTCAGGGGTGATGGTCATGCGCGGCATCGTAGCAGAGCAGCGCGTGCCAGAAAAGGCCCCTGATGGCGCAAGGGTTGGGCACCTGTACCAACTACCATGATTGGGCGTATGATCCGGGCAGGTGCAAATGGAACGAGGACCAGACGCAACGGAGGGGGAGGCGCGTTATGGGTACAAGAGGACGGCATCGATATGAGTTCCATGACTGGAATCTGTTCCGCGCCGAGGAAACGGCGTTGGTGTACCGGCCCAGCATGCGAACGCTCCTGCGGCGTTTCGGATATAGCCTCTTTGCGGGGGCGCTTCTGGTCCTTGTGCAGTACCTGGGTCGGCAAGCGCCGGACATCTTGGACCTTGGCTATGCGAGAAACGACCCGGAGTTTCAGGCGCACCGGCAGGAACTGAGCCGTCAGGCGGAAGAGCTGCGCCAAGCGGCGCGTGACGGCATGACGGAAGAGCAGCGCATCGCGTACGACGCGGAGTTGGAGCAGTGGCAGGCCGCGGCCGAAGCCCAATACGAGGATGCATACGGGAGTTTCTGGACGAGTCCGGGGCGTATAGCGCTCGCGGTGCGCATGGGCATGATCGTTTTGTCAGTTCTCCTGGCGGCCGCGGCCATACTGCCTCCCCTCATGTCGCTCATCGAGCAAATCACCGTGGCGAGCGATGGCCGCGGAAATCTCGCAGTGACGCGCCGCCGTTGCCTGGTGCATACGCATACGTGCCCGCTGTCGGACTTGGGCGCGATGACGATCACGGCCGCGGAGAAGGTGGTGCATGCAAAACACGGCACGCGCAGGCTGGGCTACCGCTGGGCGGTCAGCATCGAGAGTCCCTCGAGCGGTACCCGTTTCGAGTTTCATCCGGACCATCAGAAGCTGACGCCTGTTGAAGGCCAGCGACTGCCTGAGCGTGTCGAGATGTTCGCGCAGGGTTTGGCGCGCATGACCGGTCTGCAAATCCCCGCGCCCTTCATTGTCGACTATCAGAGCTTGCGGCCCACCCTGTTTGGAAGACGCGGCGAGATGGTCGTACGGAACCAGCCCGTGGTGACACATACCTCTCGCGCTTATGCGATGGATGAGATACCGCCCGAACTTCGCGGTCACGTCGATGCGCTGCTGGCGCAGGCGAAGGTCCAGCCCGGCGTCCCGGTGACGAAGACATTCACGAGAGGCTCCTTCACCTATCGGGATCCGAACGGTCAGGAGCACACCTACACATCCGTCGATGAGATGCCGCCGGATGTGCGCGCGTTGTTCGAAAAGATCCGCCGGGAAACCGAGGGGAAATGATGTACCGCGGAGCCGTTGCGTTCGGAATCTTATTGACACCTGTTGGGTGTGGTGCTTACCGTATCAGCTTGAAAGATGGGTAACTCGGCCAATTCGGCCGTTAAGGGGAAGCAAAAATGGAACTCTATGGAAAGAAGTGGGCCGTGCGTGAACTGCGGCGGCGCGTGGGGAACATGGATCAGATCGCGGCCGTCCGTACCGTTGAGTTGGCGGACGGCAACGAGCGGCCGACGCGGGCCGCGCTCATTCACACGGGCAGCGGCTTGGAGTTGACGGTGCTGCTTGACCGCTGCCTGGATATCTCGTCGGCCTCGTTCCGCGGGAAAGCCATGGGATGGCGCTCCACCACGGGCGACGTGGCGCCTGCGTACTATGAGGCGGAAGGCATCCGCTGGCTTCGCAGCTACTTCGGCGGACTCGTCACTACCTGCGGACTCATGAATGTGGGCGCGCCGGGCGAAGACAGCGCGTTGCGCGGCAACGGGCTCCATGGACGCATTGGCAACACACCCGCGAAAGATATCCAGGTCAGCCAGAAGTGGCAAGGCAATGATTACGTCATGAGCGTGTCCGGCATGATGCGCGAGACATCGGTGTTCGGCGAGAACCTCACGCTGCGCCGTACGGTATCGACCAAGCTCGGTTCACGTAGTTTCAAGCTTCACGACGTGGTGACAAACGAGGGGTTCAAGAAGACCAAGTTTCAGTTGCTCTACCACTGCAATCTCGGATGGCCCACGGTCGATGAAGGCTCCGAACTCATCACGCCGACGCGTCTGATTGCGCCGCGCGACGCGGTGGCGGAAGACGGCAAGAAGGACTGGTGGAAGTGCGATCCGCCCATTCACCAGTATGCGGAGAAGTGCTACTACCACGACATGGCCGCGGAGCGGAATGGCGACGTGACGGTGGCGATCGTCAACGACGGCTTCGCACGCGGCGAAGGGTTCGGCGTGTACATCAAGTACAACAAGAAAGAGTTGCCGCGTTTTGTCGAGTGGAAGCAGATGGGCGAGCAGGATTACGTGGTCGGCTTCGAGCCGTGCAACTGCGGTGTGGAGGGGAAGAATATCGACGACAAGCTCGGCTTGCTCCATACGCTGAAGCCAGGTGAGAGCCGCAGCTACACTCTGGAGTTCGGCCCCATAACCGAGGAACGCGAAGTGCGCGCGCTCAAGGCGGGCCGCAACAAGGTTAAGACAAAGTTCGTAGACAGTTACAAGGCGTTCGTGAAGAAGCCTTAATGCCGTATGGTGCCCCTGCGCGCGGATTCGGCACGCAAGACACAGGCGCCCTCGCCTGTGTCTTCGTTGGTACAGACCGGATACTGCGAGGGACTGGATTAATATGCGTTCCCGCCTTTTCAGAATCGCAGGTGCAGGCGCTGCATCGCGTTTCATGCATGCGCTATGAGGAGCTTGGATGCCTGAATTTGAGTTGCGCTTACTTCGACTCATTGCACTCGCGACCGCTTGTTGTGTGGCTACAGGTGTCTTCGCGCAGGAACCTCCCCCCAGTCCGCCGCCAGGTGAGTGGGCCTTTGTTGATGCGCTCGCCGCGCCTTTGAACTTAAGCCCACACTGGGATCGCGAGGAGGCAAAGACCGGCGAGGTCAGTTTGCGCGGTGGCGTCAGTGTTGAGAGTCGGTTCCCGGATCCAGAGGGGAGCCTTGAGACGGCGTATCAGGATCTGCGTCGCTTCTTCGCACACGCGAGTATCCCTGTCGATGGCCCTTACCGCATTGTTACGGAACAAATTCCTGCGCAACAGCCTGAGGCCTTCCGGCTTGTTGTCTCGGGGAATGAGTGCCACATCCAGTCCGGCGACGCGGAAGGCATCCGGCGCGCTATCTATTTCGTCGAAGACGAACTGCTGGGCGCTGAAGGCCCTTTTCTCACGATCGGCGAAACGGTACGGGTTCCTTTCATTGACACGCGCATCTCGCGGTGCTTTTTCGGCCCGATCAAGAGGCCTCCCAAGAACAAGGACGAACTGCTGGATGACGTGGACTACTACCCCGACGAATATCTCAACCGGCTCGCGCATGATGGGGTGAACGGTCTTTGGCTCACGATCGAGTTCAAGGACATATGCAAAACGTCTTTGACGGACGCAGTGGATCCGAACCGCGAGCAGCGTCTGGAGAAACTCCGTAGGACTGTCGCCAAGTGCCGGCGTTACGGCATCAATGTCTTTGTTTTCTGCATCGAGCCCCGCGTGATGTCACCGGATAATCCCCTTCTCAAAGGCCATCCCGAACTGGGAAGCAGACCGTTCCGCGGCGATTCGTTTCTGTTCTGTCCATTCTCGGATGCCGCGCAGACCTATCTGTACGAGTCAGTGAACGACATCTTTTCCCAGGTGCCGAATCTTGGCGGTCTCATCAACATCAGTTTCGGCGAGCGTTGGACAACCTGCCTCAGCGGAGTCGATGAGAACTGGCGCGTGGCGTGTCCCACGTGTGCGCAGAAGGAGTTGGGCGAGATTCTCAGGGCCTCGCTATCCGCCATGGAACGCGGCATGCACGACGCCAATCCCCGCGCGAAACTCATCTCCTGGCTCTACGTGCCGGGGAATGATACGGGCGTGCGCCAGAGCACGGACCCGTTGCGGGACATCGCGCGGCTCACGCCGCCCGGCGTGATCTGCCAGTACAACTTCGAGTCGGACGGCGCGAAAGAGCAACTCGGCAAAATGCGTCATGCGGGCGACTACTGGTTGTCCTACGTGGGGCCAAGCGATGTGTTCAAAGGTATCGCCTCGGCCACGAGCGAGGGCGGTGCGAAGATAGGTGCGAAACTCCAGGTCTGCAACTCATTTGAAGTCTCGACGGTGCCCTACGTGCCTGTCCCCGGCAATCTCTACGCGAAGTATCGCGAGATGCGCCGGCTGGGCATCACGTCGGTCATGCAATGCTGGTATATCGGAAGCCTGCCTTCGGTCATGAACCGCGCGGCCGCGAGCGCGCTACCGTTCGCGCCCGAGGATCTCAGCGAAGATGACTTTCTCTTGCAGCTTGCGCGGCGCGACTGGGGACCCCGTAACGCCGCGCAAGTCGTGCGCGCGTGGCGCCTGTTCGCGAAGGCATACGACAACTATCCCCTGACGAACGCTTTCCAGTACTACGGACCCATGCACGACGGAGTTGTGTGGCCGCTGCATTTGAAACCCGTTCACAAGAACCTGTCGCCAGTGTGGAAGCTGGAGTTTCCGCCCAGCGGCGATCGTATCGGCGAGTGTTTTGCGGGCACCCATACTTACGACGAGATGCTGGAGCTGTGCAAGCGCATGTCGGATACGTGGCAGGAGGGGCTCAACGCGTTGCTCGCGCTTGAGACTTTGGCGGCGAACGACCCCGCGCGCCAGCTCGACCTCACCACGGCCCAGGCGCTGAACATCCAGTTCCGGACTGGATACAACATCCTTCGTTTCTACGATCTGCGGGAGCGTCTTCTCTACGATGCCGTGGAGCCGAAGGCCGAGATTCTCGATCAACTGCGGGGCATTGTCGAGGAAGAGATTGAAAACTCCACCAGGATGGCTGCCTTGTGCGAGCGAAACCCGTTCCTCGGGTTTCAGGCCGAGGCCGAAGGGTACACCTATTCGCCCGCCGAGCTGCGTTGGCGCGTGGAGCGCTTGCAGGAAATGCTGTCCACGGAGTTTTCGGAAGCCGCGGAATCAATCGCGGCAGGCCAAGCGGTGTTTCCCGAGCAGTCGGGCCTGGCGGAGGGTCTCCTCAGCCAGCAGTGCGCGCGTGTTGCCGCGGACTTCGCGTCCACGTGGCAGAGCGACGCGGCATGGCAAGCCCTGTCCCGTGCACCGGGGATGCCCGGGGCGATCGAGTGGTCGTGGCAGGCGGCGAACGACGGCGAGTTCTTATACGTGAATGCGGAGTGCGCGACATCGGAACAATGGCGTCCAGTATCCATAGCGGTAGCCATCGAACCGGCCCATATCTATCCCCGCCGGACCTTCCGGGCCGACGTCAACGGAAAGCGACCGATACCACAGGGTTGGCTCGTTCCCGACACGTCTTGGGACTTTGTGGCCCCGACGTTTGAAGGACGTCAGGCGTTTCGGCTTCGCGTTCCGCTTGAGGCGTTTCAAGGCAAAGTCAACCCGTCGCGTCCGATGCGGATCAACATCGAGATCACCTCCCTCTCCAAACCCGATGGCAAACAGGCCTCGCAAAGTTGGGCGCCGGCGCCCGAGCAACCCGTCCAGGCGCGTCTCGGCTACGGCGCGGATGACCCGGAGAAGATGGGTTGGTTGCGGCTGGAGTGAAGTTCATGAAGGGAAGTCATGGCAAAGCGAGACCGGCACAGGTTAAGAGACCGCGTCGCGAAGTTCATCCAGGAATACAGGCGCAAGGACAGCCACATCGACCCCAATGATCGCACGTACGACAGGGAGCTTGAGTCGCTTGTGAAGCGCATGCGCCCGGAAGAGCTTGATCGGCTCATGCGTGACGAAGAAGATTAGGCGGCCGGATTGTGCGCCAGCGCAAACAAGCGAGGGCCACGTGCCTGCGCATTCCTATTCCTCGTCCCATGCCTGTGGAACACCTGCCCGGGCTTGACCTTGGGCCCGTTCCTGCGTAGGCTAAAGCCTCGTCCGGGCGCGGGGGCGTGACAGCACCGCTGATACCGGCAGTAGTTTTGCAGGCACCACAGCAAGGGAGAAGACCATGAATTCGATGAATCGCCGCGATTTTCTTGCGGTTTCCGGTATGGCCGCGGGCGCGGCCGTTTTAGGTGGCACCCTGAAGGCTCAGGCGCAGGATGCCGCCTTCCCTCCATTCAAGAAAGCGGTCATCACCGGTATGCTTCCCAAGGAGCTGTCCAATCCTGACAAGTTCGCGCTGGCAAAGCGCTGCGGGTTCGATGGCCTTGAGTCTCCTCCCATTGCCGACTTGAACGAAGCCAAGATCATCGGTGAGCAGGCGCGCGATGCGGGCGTGCCCATTCACTCGATCATTTTCGGCGGCTGGCAGTTTCCGTTGTCCGATCCCGACCCCGCCGTGCAAGAGAAGGGGCGGGCCGCCGTGGAGCAGGCCCTTCTCTGTGCGCAGGCCGTTGGTGCGCAGAATATCCTTCTGGTACCCGCAAAGGTCACGGCAGATGTGCGCTATATCGACGCCTACGAGCGCTCGCAAAAACATATCCGCTCGCTGCTCCCGGTGGCCGAGCAGGTGGGTGTAGTCATCGCGGTCGAAAACGTGTGGAACGATTTCCTCTTGAGTCCGCTCGAGTTTGCGAAGTACGTCGATGAGTTTGAAAGTCCTTGGGTGCGGGCGTATTTCGATGTGGGCAACGTGGTGGCCTTCGGTTATTCTCAGGATTGGATCCGTACCCTCGGAAAGCGCATCATGAAGGTCCATGTAAAGGACTTCAAGCGCGATACGCGCGAGTGGCCCAACCTCATGGAGGGCAGTATCGACTGGCCTGAGGTGCGCCGTGCGCTCGCTGAAATCGGGTATGAGGGCTTCATCACCGCGGAGTTGAAGGGCGGCGATGAGGCGTACCTGAAAGACTTGTCCGAACGTATGTCGAAGATCGCCGCGGGCGGGTAACATCGGCCCCGCTTGACGGCACCATAGGACAAGGCTTTCATAGCTGCAAGGAGTAGGTGTCTTGCCAAGTGGAATTCCATGTCTGTCGCGATTGCTATGTTTGGCCGTCTCCAGCGCGATGCTCTCCAGCGGCGTTGCGCTCGCGCAGGAATTGCCTCCGCCCGCGAATCGTCCCGTCGAGTTTGACATGGAGATTCATCCGCTTCTCGCGGAACGCTGCTTCCAATGTCACGGCGGGGGACAGAGCCGCGGCGGTCTTCAGATGGATACGCGCGAACTCCTGCTGCAGGGCGGCGATTCGGGTCCGGTCGTTGTTGAAGGCAAGAGCGGTGAGAGCCGCCTCATCGCGCTGGTGGCCGGTCGTGACCCGGATATGGTCATGCCGCCCAAGGGTCCCCAACTGACTCCAGAAGAGGTGGGGATACTCCGCGCATGGATCGACCAGGGTCTCGTGTGGCACGAGTCGAAGACCGAGGCGCCTGCCTATGTCGCGTCCGTCGCGCCGCGCCGTCCGGAACTCCCCGCAAGCGTGGATGGCGCGTCAGCCAATCCTATTGACCGGTTTCTTGGTGCCTATTATGCGCAGCACCAAGTGACGCCCGAGGCACCGATCTCAGATGCTGCCTACTTGCGCCGCGCCTCGCTTGATGTGACCGGCCTCGTTCCGCAGCCAGCGGACCTCGATGCGTTCCTCGCGGATGCCGGCCCTGAGAAGTACGCGAAGGCGGCGGATCGTCTTCTGGGCGACCGCCTCGCCTATGCCGAGCACTGGATGACTTTCTGGAATGACGCTCTGCGCAATGATTTCCAAGGTACGGGCTACATCGACGGCGGGCGCAAGCAGATCACGCAGTGGCTTTTCGATGCCCTCTACAACAACCTGCCCTACGATCAATTCGCGTCGCAGCTCATCAACCCGAGCGCGGAGAGCGAAGGTTTCGTGAACGGCATCATCTGGCGCGGAGTCACCGCCGCGGCCATGGTGCCACCTATGCAGGCGGCTCAAAGCGTCTCGCAAGTTTTCCTGGGCGTCAATCTCAAGTGCGCCTCCTGCCACGACAGTTTCGTGGACCACTGGAAGCTCGCCGATTCCTACGGGATGGCCAGCGTGTTTTCCGATGGCGCGATGGAACTGGTCCGCTGCGATGTGCCCCAGGGCGAGACTGCGCAGATCAAGTTCCTTTGGCCGGACGTTGGCAGTATCGATCCCAACCGTTCAACCGCTGGCCGGCGCGCGCAGCTTGCGCGTCTGCTCACGAGTGAAGAGAATGGTTTCTTCGCGCGCGCAATCGTTAACCGTATCTGGGCGAAGTTCATGGGACGTGGCCTCGTAGAGCCACTCGACGTGATAGAGAACGAGCCCTGGAACGCCGACCTGCTCGACTGGCTTGCGTCCGATCTCGTGGATCATGGATACGACCTCAAGCGCACGATGAAGCTGATCCTGACCTCGCAGGCATATCGCCTGCCTTCCGTGGACACGCCGCCGGATTCTCAGGACCCCTATGTGTTTCGCGGACCCGAGGTGAAACGCATGACGGCGGAAATGTTCCTCGATACCCTGTCATCGCTGACAGGCGCTTGGCAGGAGAACCCGCAGTTTGCCGTGCCGGAGCCGCCCAAGAAGAAGGATGAGGAGCCCAAGCCGCCCATGATCCGCGCGTGGCGCGTGAACTCCGACCCATTGACCCGCGCTATGGGACGTCCGAACCGGGAACAGGTCGTTACAGGGCGCCAGACGCTCGCGACAGCGCTCGAAGCCGTGGAGTTGACCAATGGCCAGACCCTGTCAGCCCACTTGCAGCGCGGCGCCGAGAGTCTGCTCGCCGCGCCGCCTGCCTCGCCAGAGGAACTGGTCAGCAATATCTACAGGCATGCACTGCAGCGCGATGTCACGGAAGGCGAAAGGACTGCGGCTGCGCAGATGGTCGGTACCCCTGCCACGAAGGAGGGTATTGAGGACTTCCTGTGGGCTTTGGCCATGCAGCCGGAGTTTCAACTTATATACTGACGGTGAGGCTTCTGGGGATGTCTAGACGAGGTCAGGGAGAAGAACATCCCCTTGCACCCCCTTCAAAGGGGGAATTATGCAACACTATGTCTGTAGTTTGTGAAGCATCTTGAGGACAACGTGTGGGCTTTGGGTGCGAAGAAACCGCGGCCCGAAGGGCACGCGCTGCGCGTTCCCCTGTGAAGGGGGCAGGCCCGAAGGGCCGTGGGGGATGTGAAGCCCCAGCGCGGATGCTTGAGATACATTCAGCCAGTTGGCCAGCAGCCGCTTGGGATTAGTCCTGCAAGGCGATTTGTTCATTGATCGGGACAGAGGATCGAACCATGAAACCTAGCACCTGGAACCGCCGTGATTTCCTGAGGACCGCCAGCGCAGCAACCTTGTCGGCCCTTGCCGCGGGGTACCCCCGCCAGGCACGCGCGGAAGAAAGTCCGGAACGCATCATCCCCACTGCCGACACCATGATCGTGTTGTGGATGGGCGGCGGTATGGCCAGCACGGAGACCTTCGATCCCAAACGCTACACGGCATACGAGCCCGGTCTCGCTGCGGACGCGGTTCTCAGCACCTTCCCGTCGATTGACACGGTGGTCGACAACATCAAGTTCTCCGAGGGCTTGTCGAAGATCGGGCAGGTCATGGATCGCGGCACCTTGATTCGCACATACCAGGCCGCTGACCTTGGCTTCATTCTGCACTCGCGTCACCAATACCATTGGCACACCGGCTACGAGCCGCCGTTGTCCGTCGCGGCGCCGCACATCGGCGCCTGGATTGCCAAAACCCTCGGCCCAAACAACCCCGACGTGCCCGCGTTCATCGACATCGGCCAGCGCTTTGATCAGGGCGAGGCGGAAGAGCTCAAGGCCTTCCACACAGCAGGTTTCCTGGGCAACGAGTTCGGGCCTTTCTTTGTGCCCAATCCCGAGGAGGCACAGGCCAGCGTGCAGCCGCCCGCGGGCATGACCGAGTCCCGTTTCGTGAACCGCAACCAGCTTTACAAATCGCTGCTGGCGCAGAGCCCCACGGGTGAATTCGGGAGCGAATACCAGAAAGAGTCCATGCTGCGCTCAATGGACAGTGCCCACCGCCTGCTCACATCACCTGCCGCGAAGGCATTCGATCTCTCGCTGGAACCCAAGGAGATCTACGACATCTACAACACGGGCCGTTTCGGTCTGGGTTGTCTGCTGGCGCGCCGCCTTTGCGAAGTGGGTGCGCGCTTCATCGAAGTTACCTCGGAGTACATCCCCTTCAAGTATTGGGATACGCACGAAGACGGCCACACGCGCACCGCGGACCTGAAAACCATGATCGACGCGCCGGTCGCGCAACTGGTCCTCGACCTCGAGGAGCGCGGTTTGCTCGATCGCACCCTCATCGTGCTCGCAAGCGAGTTCAGCCGCGACATGCTGACCGAGGGCAAGCCGGAGAACACCGTCAAGAATCAGGTTGAAGTCCCTGCCGTCATGACCGAACTCAAGCATTACGGAATGCACCGGCACTTTACGGCCGCCGGCTCCGTGCTCCTGTTTGGCGGCGGCATGAAGCGGGGCTACCTCCACGGGCTCACGGCGGACGAGCGCCCCTGCAAAGCCATCAGCAATCCCGTCAACACCACGGATCTTCACGCGACCCTGTTCCGCGCCATGGGCATTGCGCCCAACCACGGCTATGAGATCGAGCGACGCCCCTTCTACGTGACAAAGGATGGCCTCGGCAAACCTGTTATGGACTTGTTCGCGTAACGCGCTCCCACGTACCATGTCCTCTGGATGGGAGGCGCCCGCACAGTGCGGGACTGACACCGTCTTTCGCGGAGGCTTTGCGGAGCGAAACACGGTGTCTGTCCCCAGGTCCCTTGGATTCCCACTACATGCACCACATGATCGATCCCGATACCGCATTGCGCCTTGTGCTTGAGACAGCACCCACGCCCGAACCTGCCTGGCTTCCATTGGAAGAGGCCGCCGGGCTAATACTCGCTGAACCTCTCCGCGCAGACCGCGACTATCCACCGTTCCCCCGCGCCACCATGGACGGCTATGCGGTACGTCTTGCCGATGCAGGAAAGACCCTGCGCGTGTCGGGCGAGGTTGCGGCAGGCCATGCGTGGAGTTCCGAGTTTCCCCCCGGCACTGCACTGGAGATCATGACTGGTGCGCCGTGTCCTGCCGGCGCTGATGTCGTCATTCAGAAAGAGCGTGTAATGCGGCAGGGCGATACGGTCACCATACCCCCGGAATTTCAGATGGGATTGAACATCGCCCCCGCGGGCAGTGAATGTCCGCGCGATGCCGAGGTGGTGCATGCCGGCGATGTCTTTTCTCCGCTCGCGCTTGCGTGCGCCGCGACCTTTGGACATGCGACGGTGCGGGCCTATCGTCTGCCTGCATTGGCAATCATCACTACAGGAGACGAACTGGTGCCCGTGGAGGTCGAGCCCGGCCCCGCGCAGATCCGCAATTCAAATGGGAGCATGCTCACTGCGATGTTGCGGAGCATCGGTGTGCGCGACATCACCGTCGCCCATGCGTTGGATACACCAACGGAGTTGGAGAAGCTCCTCCAGCGCACGGCCGCCGCCGACATACTCCTGCTGACCGGCGCCGTTTCCGAGGGCAAGTACGACAGCGTGCCTGACGCGCTGCAAAGGTGTGGCGCGACACCCGTCTTTCACAAAGTCACGCAACGGCCCGGAAAACCGCTCTTCTTCGCGAAGAGGGGACGCCAGCTCATCTTCGGGCTTCCCGGAAACCCGCTGTCGTGTCACCTGGGCGTGCATCGCTACGTGACTCCGGCCATTTGGAAGATGATGGGGAAGAAGATAGAGCGAGACCAGCACTGCGGTGTGCTTGGCATGGGCTTCAGCGTCAAAGGGCCGCGCACAGTCTTTCAGCTTGCGTGTGCGGAGCGTGTCGACGATTCGTGGCGCGTGACCCCGTGCTTGGGCCGCGGTTCCGCGGACATGTACTCCGCCGCTCACGCCAACGCACTCATACGGGTTGCGCCAGGGGCCGGAAAGATGGGGGAGGGGATAGTGGTCCGTTTCGAGTTTCTGGACTTTTGGCGATAGAATGACATCCATGGCGCGTCTGCTTGTGAGTAGCATCGTTCGCGAGGCCAGTCCACTGGAGATCTCGGGATATCTGTACACGGTCGACGTCGACGAGTGCGCCGTGCGGGAACGTACACCCTTTATCGAGGCTCCGTTGCGTGATCTCGATCCCAATCCCCGCGGAGGCATGCGCGGCGCGCGCGGTATTGCCGTCGATGGCGACGATGTGTACGTCGCGAACTTCAGTGCCGTCTATCGCTTTGACACGCAGTGGCGTTGCCAGGGCGTCATCTCGCATCCCGGCTGCGCGGATATCCATGAAATCGCCTTTCACGACGGCTCGCTCTGGGTGACCTCGACGCGCAACGATACGCTCATGCGATTTGATCGGGAGGGGAAGCTCCGCGCACGAATCAAGCTGCGTGACACTGTTCGCCTGAGTGACGGATTGCCAGACTCAATCCCACATCCGGTTGACGGAATTGACATCCGCGATCCGAGAACACATGAGAAGGCCCAATACGACTTCCTGCACGTCAACAGCCTTGCCTTCGCTCCGGACGATTCACTTGTTGTGTCGCTGGGTCAGATGGCCACGGCGGAGGGGCCGCAGTCGCGTCTGGTTCGCTTGCATCCAAATGGCGGGTCCGAATTGACTTCCGAATTGAAGGGAGCCACGGTACCCCGGCACAACGCCTTGCATCTGCAGGATGGCTCGTTGCTTTTCAGCGACACGCCTCGCGGCGAGTTGGTCTGTCTTGATTCTGAGGCGGGCACGGAGCTCGACCGCATCTCCATCGGCGCGGGGTATCTGCGCGGCCTTGCCCAACTCGAAGACGGACGCATCGCAGTTGGCGCACAACAGCGAATTGCACTTGTGGATGCGCGGACGAAGGAACCGCCGCAGTTCATCCGCCTATCCCACGATCCGCGCGAATCCGTCCACAGCATTGCCGTTTTGCCGCTGGAGTTCGCGGGTCTGCCGGAGTGCCTATATCCACTCGCATAAACACGTTACAGGGATCTTCGCCACTTCTGCCCCCGCCCGCATCTCTTGCGATTCGGCTACCTTGAGAAGTCGAAATCCGCCTCGGACAGCCCTCCGGCGGCGAGCACAATATCCCTCGATTCCGTGTAGACCTGCCCATCCTGCATGGTGGCTTCCACTTCCACCGTGGTGCTGCCTTCCGGAAGCCCCAGGATCTCATACGCGCCATCGTTGCGTCCGAGCGCCATATGGGTGAGCGTCGATCCATCGTCAAGCGCGTACCGCGCGGTAACCCGAAACGTCTGCGGATGCTGCTCCCCGACCGCGATCACTCCACTGAGCGCGGCATCGCCTTCAGGCACAACAAAGTCAACCGTCGCCGCGGCCCCGGCTTCTATCGCGATTTCGCGTTCCAACATTACCGTTCTGAAGTTGGGTCCCCGGCTATAGATTTGGACGGTAGCCTGTCCCGGCGCGACACGGTCAATCGTGAATGTCCCGCCGCCGTGCGCTTCAGCGCTTGCGAGTTCTTTGAATCGGTCTTCGCTAAAGACGGAGATCTGCCAGGTCGAGCCGGGTTCACTGCCTTCGAGACTCCCTTGAATGGAGCCTCCCACCACCAGTGTCACGTTCAAAGGAGCCAGCGCAGCCGCACTTCCCGGTACAGTGACGAACGCTTTCGCGTATGCCGGATGACAAAACGCCAGACGCTGTTCGGCCTGTGGGAAGTTCTCGATACTGAATAGACCATCCGCGTTTGTCGTCGCGGCGGCGCGGTCCGTGAACCCCGCCAGGCCGACATCGAAGAAGACCACCACGTCCTTGACGGGTTGGCCCAACTCGTTCACGACTGTGCCTTCAAGCCGCCCACCGGGTTGCAGGCGGAATTCTTGGACCTGCGGAGATGGCACGCCAAGATCCACGATCTGCAACGCCATCCCATACCCGCGCGCCCTCACGATAAGGACGGCCCTCGTTGTCCACTGCACGTACCAGTCCATGGGCAGCGTGAACTGGCCGTTCTCATGCTGAAGGGGTTTCCATTGATAGAGCGTGGCCGCGGACATGACCGGATTGTCTTCAACCCAACGCGTGTGGTCAAAGTGAAACCAGGCCACCTCGAAACTCTGGACCGGCTCGTTGGTGACCGCATCCACAACCCGCCCGGCGATTTCGTAGTGGCTGGACTTCAATACGAAATCCGCATGCATATCCCCGGCGGGAACGCCATGCATCATCGCCTGCGTGTAACCCTGCGCATGCACCTGCAAGAGATACTCTCCGGGCGCGACATTGGCGAATGCATATTCTCCATCGGCATCGGTCTCCAGCATACCGGCGACTCCTGAGATGTGCGCTCCCGCAATGGGGTTGCCCGCCTCATCAGTCACCCGGCCCGCGATGGATAGCATGCGGTCGTAGGTGAGAATCACTCCCTCGAGCCATTCTCCACTGGTGACCTCAAAGATATCTCCTTCATGCTGTCCGATGTTCGCCATCTCATCCTTGGGCC
>JADLCA010000360.1 GCA_020847495.1 Candidatus Hydrogenedentota bacterium
CCGCGTTGCGTTCAATCGACGTGACCCGTCCCGCGTCGCTCAAACCCCGGCACTGACGGCTTGAATGGTATCGCTGTCCGCTTTGTGGCGCGATATAGACCGTCGAGCCTGTTGTCCGAACATCCGATGCGACCGATTGCCCAGGCTGAACCACAGTGCGTGGTTTATAGACATTCTGCCGCCCCTCCTGGTACGCCGAATGGGCATCGCGCTGCGTCGTTTGGCGCGGCGGTTCATAGACTTTGAACATAGACCGATCGAGCATATCGGCATCGATGTAGCCGCGAAAGACCGTCCCGGAACCATCGAAGATCTGTGCTGAGTACCAGTTCCCTTCATACTGCGTCTCGCGTTGGATGCATTGAAAGTAACCCTTCTCCGGAATGACCCGGGCATATTTTCGTGCCGCGTCCAGCTTACTCATTGCTGGAAGAAGAGGAACAGCTTCAGATACCTGATAGACTTGGCCAGGCGTGAGTATTATAGGCCGTGCCTGCGCAAAAGTCGGTGCCGGCGCAGTCTCCGAATGTGGAGAACTGGATATGTCGACCGGCGCAGATGAACGAGCTGCTTCGTCTTCTCCATCCCGCGACTGCAGGAGGGCAAGCCCAATACAACCGCCAACGACAACTATGCAGGTGAACGCGCATCCTTTAAGGATGGCGGCTGGATTCATCGATGTGTTAGCCATGCCTGACCCTTTTGGCTCCGCGGTTCCCCAATCCCCGGTCCGGATCCATGGGTCAATTCACAGTTGAACTGTCAGGTAAACGGTTCTCCTCGCTTTGGCGGATCCACCGGCTTCGGTTGCGGACCAGACCGCCTTGACCTCGCAATGTAGATGTTCTTCAGTTGCGCCAAAATGGCGGTCTTTTCTGCCACTGAGCTATTCCATTCCTCAAGCAATGCGTCTTGCTGATCTTGAATCTCGCGCAATCGCTGCACTAAGTCCGCCCGGCCCTCAAGATGTGCGGCGTCAATCCAAAGCCAGAAGCCTGGCGGTTCAGCTTTTTCCATCGGGAATGCCGGTTCGGCGGTGTCACTGGTGGATGACGCGGCCTCATGAAAGACCGGGCCCGGCGAAGTCTTCGGGCGTTTCAGGTCTGGAAGCGGTGGTGGAGGCCAATACCCATGAGACGCAAGCCAGTCAATTGCCCCCTTCCGTCGATCCTGACTCGCATAGCCGTTCCGCTTAAATCGGCTGTAAGACGATTCATCCCAGCCTATGGCCTCGGCGATGTCCTTCGCCTTCAAGTCTCTTTCCGCAACGGCGAAAGAACGCTGCAAGGCTTGCTTTTCTTCTACTTCATCTAGATCAGCCATAGCGCCCTTATCTTACACGCTTCTGCACGCAAAATCACCAATATCAATGGCTTACGAAGTTTGCGCAATTGCGCAAACTTTTCGTTGACATTTCGCAAATTCTATAGTAAATTGTCGTCAAGAAAGTAAACGAGGGCAGTGCGATGACATTCACAGAACGAGTAGCCGCCGAACTTGAGGCGCGGGGGCTTGAGCCCATCAACCTCGCGTCCGAGTTATCCCTTCGCGGTCAGAGAATATCGGTCGCAGCCATCTGCTCGTGGATGCGCGGAGAGACAGAGCCTAGGCTCTCAACGGCGATCGTCACATCGAAGGTGCTCGAGTTTTCGCTCGATGAGATTGAGCCGAAGCGCGAGGCGGC
Source organism: Candidatus Hydrogenedentota bacterium (assembly GCA_020847495.1). Taxonomy (GTDB): domain Bacteria; phylum Hydrogenedentota; class Hydrogenedentia; order Hydrogenedentales; family SLHB01; genus JAHDWY01. Next base: position 1,685 of record JADLCA010000360.1, read on the forward strand.
GCTCGCGTCGAATGGGCAATAGCATGGGCTGCCGCGTCGACACACAAGAACTCGCCAAGCGGGAATGGCTCACGCCTCGCCAGTGCGCTCAAGTATTCGGGCGCGGCCCGGACTTTTGGGCGGCTCGCTTTGATGACCCCGAGTGCGAAGTCACCGGGTACACCGAGTCCACTGGCCGGGGCACGGCCCGGTACATCGAAACGGCGACGGCGCGCGCGTACCTGCACAGGCTTGGCGTTCTCCGCAGGGTGCAGGCGAAGAGCGGGCGCCACGGGCTCATGGATGGGTTCCGGGACATCCTCGCGCGCAACCCAGCAATCAAATCCCTGAATCGCGCACAGCACGCGCCCGAGGGGTAGGGAAATGTGCTCGATGGCCATGGGGTCACCGTAGCAGGTAGGCAGGTATAAGGGGGCTCAAAGAATATGCCGCAGGTTTGGGAGCTGGTGAAGGAGATGACGCAGCCGACGCGACGCAGGTCGCCGAAGAGCGTCGAACAAGTTGCCCATGAGCTCAGGGTATCGCCCGTGCTGCTCTACAAGTGGGGCGAGCCTGGGGACAAACATAAGTTTCCCGCTGAATTGGCCGCGCCGCTGTTCGAGGCCGTTGACCGCGATCCATTGCTCATTGAATTCCTGTGCTCGGAGCACGGCGGGGTGTTCGTGCCGTTCGCGACCCACGGGATGAGGACCGAGTCCATCGGTGCGGCTATCCGCGAGTTCGGCGAGTTCGTGTCGGAGATGGGCGCCAGCCTGGACGACGGGGAGATCACGGCCGAGGAACTGGCCCGCATCGAGCGCGAAGGAGCCGAGGCCGTCGTCGCGATCGAGACCATCATCATGGAAGCCCGCAACCGGGCAATCAACACACGGAAGCGGAGGAACGCGTCATGAAGCTATTCGCGCTGTTTGGCCGCGTGCGGAAGCGCGGGGACCTAGACCGGCCAGGCCGGAAGCTGGCGATCGCCGGCGTGATCCCGGGAGCTCTGGACGTCCCGGCGCGCGAGGAACTGCCGCCGTTCGACGAAGCCGTCCATGCCATGCGCTCATTCTGTCTGCCGTGCGCCGGCAACATCGTGAACCTCGAATATCATCGTCTCCACCGCGGGCAACACGTCGCGTCTCCCCCTCGCGGCACCCGCGCTCACCAGGGGAGTCCGTCGCCCAAGCCCAACACGGCGGGCTCCCCGTCCCTTAACCCTGCTCCTTTACTGCATGACGAGTCGGGGCGTGCGTTCCTGTCGAGCGCGCGCCCTGGCTCGGGTTTACCGGAGGGGGCGTGAGATGAACGCGCACGATGTCCTCAGACGAATGAGGCGGCACCATGACTGGGAGCAAGAAGGCATTGAGTGCGAGTGCCCATTGTGCCGAGACGCCCGTGCTGTGCTCGACCAAGACCAAGATCACGTCCGCGATCTCATCGTCATCAATGAGATGCTCCGCACCAACGGCGACATCTGCAATACACGGAAGGGCTTTCTCACAGGGATCGAGGCGGACGCGCTCGCAAGGCTTGCAGGGCGATTCACGCGGGGTGAGCAGCAACCCGGCCCGCGCGGGTGCCAATTGGAGGTAACGGCATGACGTGCGCGGAGCGCTGGCAGCGGGACATGGGCAAAGGCACGTGGCGTACGGCCGCGAAAGAACATCCATGTGATGCCTTCTTCACTCTCAAATGCCAGGGGACCGGCATCATTCCAAAAGGAGGGCGCTATTTCGACACGCAGGAAATGAACTCCGCTTTCTGTGTGCCATACCGCGTCTGCCTTACGTGTGCCGATCGGGAGCATGCCGCGCCGGAGCCCAAAGAAGGTGAGTCATGAGAACCCTCTACGAAACTGCCGTTGCCGCGTGCGCGCTCGTGGCAATCATCCTGCTGGGCACGCTGTTCGGCCTGTTCAAACCACGGGGGGCGGACCGATGACGCCCTACATCATCATCGCCGCTGTCGGGGTCGCGTGCTTCCTCATCGGTGTGCGGCACGGGCGGCAGCAAGGAAGGGGGTGAGAAGCATGTTTGACACACATCGTGGCCTTGACAGGGGCCACAACGAGGCGGTGACGGATGACGTGTAGGACCGCATCGCCGGCATTCAGGACCGCTACGTGCGCAGCGCGGGGTTCCAGGATTTCCTGCGCGACATCATCGAAGAGGCCGAGGAACATCTCGGAAACATCGAGGGCGAGGTACGCCGCGCGACGGGCGAGGACGGGATCGACGTGCCCGAGTTGGACGCCATATTGACCGCGGCGCGGGCGATGTACCGGGGCAAGCGCCGTAGCGTGCCAGACATCAATGATCTGCTGAAAAACGAAACCGCCACGACGGGCTAGGTCGCGGCGGCTTCCAAACTTAACGACGACGAAAGGAAAACTATCACCATGGCGACTCGAAGTCAAGAGGCGGCCCCGGAGCCCGCGGAGAATGCCGCGCCCGCTCAGCCGCGCAACCTGTACCAGCGGATGCTGGCGGTCATGTCGGACGTTGGCTACGTCCAGCGCGACCGCAAGGCACCGCAGGCCATCGGCGCATACAGCTACGCATCGCACGACGCGGTGACCGCGCGCATCCGTCCGGCGCTCGTGCAACACGGGATCGTGTGCATCTCATCGCTCGTGCGGCATGACCTGGAGGTGCTCTCTGGGAACAAGCTCTTCACGCGCGTATCGATGGAAATCGTATTCATCAATGTCGACAACCCGGAGGACCGTCATACGGTGCATGCCATCGGGTACGGCATCGACGGGCAGGACAAGAGCATCGGCAAGGCCGTTAGTTACGCCGTCAAGATTGGGCTGCTCAAGGCGCTCATGCTTGAGACCGGCGACGACCCCGAACAGGACTCCAACGACTACGCGCCCACACAGGGCGAGGCGCAGCGTAACGGGAGGGGCCAGAACGGCAACGGGAAGAACAAGGCCGCGGTTGAACCTCCGCCGCCGGCCGCGCCGCCACAGGAAGCGCCCGCGTCCAAGAACGAGGTCATTGATTCCTGCGCGGAAGCCATCCAGGAAGCCGTTCATCGCATGGGCTACCAGGTGAGCGACCTCTCCGACGTTCTACGTGCGCGCTTCGGCGTGAAGCGGTTCCGCGATCTCGACCAAGAGAAGGCGGTCTCGTGGAAGCGCGAGATCCTGGCTTGCGAGAAGTTCTTCCAAAGCTTTCACAAACACATCAAGGGCGGGCATCCAGACCTGGATGACGCGCAGCTCATCGACTCCGTGCACGAGACGCTCATGAATAAGGCGTCGCTCGACTACGACTCCAAGCCCCTGCGCGCCACGTCAGAGGTCTGGTGCAAGTGGCTGAACGAGGTCATCAAGGACGGGCGTGGCCAACAGAAGCCGCAAGCATCGGGCGCAGCATCCGCCGCGCCGAACTGGTGAGGAGTTTCACGATGAGAATCACCCGCATCGAGATTTCGGGGTTCCGAAACATAACCCATATGGTCCTGACGGAGCTCACGTCTGGACTGCTTCTCACCGGCCGGAACGGTCACGGAAAGAGCAGCGTACTGGATGCTGTCCGCTACTGCCTGTTCGGGCGCTGCGACCACACCGATCGCTCGGGCCGGAACGCCGCGCGCATGATCGGGGATGGCGCGCGCGAGGCCCAGATCCAGATCCGTATTCAGCACCGCGGCCGCAATATCGACGTGCTCACGGTACTCACTCAGAAGG
>JADLCA010000361.1 GCA_020847495.1 Candidatus Hydrogenedentota bacterium
ACAGCGCGCTGCGCCTGACGACCGCGCTCTATTACACGCCCGCCGACGTGACCATCAACAAGCATGGCATCCTGCCGGACGTGGAAGTCCCGCTTCCGATGGAGAAATGGCGCGACCTCTTCCTGCAAATGCGCGAATCCTGGGAAGCGGACCCCTCGCAGCAGAACAAACAGAACCATGGCAGCGTGACCGGCAATGAAGTAAGCGATGCGACCGTCGAGGACGTCCAGCTTCAGCGCGCGGTGGAGATCCTCAAGGAAGATCCGCTGTGGGAGAACCTGCTGAACAAGTATCACAAGGACACGAAAGAGACGCAGGTCGCGGCGGCCTCCGCCGAAGTCGAGGACTCCGCCTCATCCCCCGCGGCTACCGCGCAGATTGAAGGCTTGCTGCCAGAGCCGGTCCAGTAGGAATGCGACCGGACTCCCGTGCAACAAACGCCTTGCGCCCGATCCGTATCGAGCGCCATTACACGCAGTATGCCGAAGGATCGGTACTGATCGCCTTCGGCAACACGCGGGTGCTCTGTACCGCGTCGGTCGACGACCATGTCCCCCCCTTTCTGCGGGATACGGGGAAGGGCTGGGTGACCGCGGAATACGGCATGCTTCCGCGCTCCGCGCATGGCCGCATTTCTCGTGACGCCGTCAAGAAAGGCCGCGCCCTGGAAATCAGCCGGTTGATTGGCCGATCACTGCGCGCGGTTGCCGATCTCGACGCCCTGGGAGAACGGCAGATCATTCTGGATTGCGATGTGCTGCAAGCGGACGGCGGCACGCGGACCGCGGCAATCACCGGTGCGTATGTGGCGCTTCACGACGCGATGGCTCACTTGGTTTCGCAAGGTAAACTCGAGAAACTCCCTATCACGGGCCAGTGCGCCGCGGTAAGTGTGGGTATCGTAAATGGCGAACCGCTTCTTGACCTCTGCTATGAGGAAGACTCCTCGGCGGAGGTGGACATGAACATCGTTATGCGGGAGGATGGACGCCTGATTGAGGTGCAAGGCTCGGCGGAGCGGGAAGCGTTCTCGCGCGACATGATGGACACCTTGATCGATTTGGGCCAAGCTGGCATCCGTACCCTTTTTGACGTGCAGACGCGGGCGCTTCATGAATCCTAGACGTGTTGTGATCGCGACGGGCAACCGCCACAAGCTCGGAGAAATCCGTGCCTTTCTGGATGGGATTCCCTGGATCGTCACGGGACTTGGCGACCACGCCGAAGTCGACGCGCCGGAGGAAGACGGCGATACCTTCGCGTCCAATGCCTTTCTGAAAGCCCGGTATTACAGCAAACACCTGGGCCTGCCCTGCGTGGCGGATGATTCCGGTATCGCGGTGGATGCACTGAACGGCGCACCGGGCGTGTTATCGGCACGCTACGCCGGCCCCGGCTGCACGGATGATGAAAACAACGCGAAGTTGCTTGCCGCGCTGGCGCACGTCCCCGAGGAAGGACGAGGGGCCCGCTTCGTTTGTTGCGCGGTGTATGTCGATCCGCATGGACGGGAACATCTGGAAACAGGCACCGTGGAAGGCAGGATCGCTTGCGAGGTGCGCGGTAGCAATGGGTTCGGATATGACCCGCTGTTCATACCGCAAGGGCATATGCGCACCTTTGGCGAACTGGACCCGGCGATCAAGGCGGGCATGAGCCACCGCAGCCGCGCGTTTGGCAAGGTCCGCGCCTACTTGGAGTCCATCGAATGAGAATCGTGCCTTCGACGCCGGAAGGAATCGCTGAGGCGGCCGAGGCTATTGCCTCGGGCCAACTTGTGGTCCATCCAACCGAAACCGTGTATGGAATCGCCGCGGATCCGTTTTCGGACGCGGCCCTGGCACGGCTTTTCGCGTGCAAGGGGCGCCAGGAGTCGAATCCAATCCTCCTGGTGGCGGCAGACCTCGAGCAGGTCCGCGAGGTGACATCTCAAATCAGCGAGGCAGCGCTACGGTATGCAGAGGCTTTCTGGCCGGGTCCGCTCAGCCTGTTGCTTCCCAAGTCGCCCCGTCTGCCGAAGGCCGTGACCGCCGGACAGCCGTACGTATGCGTGCGCGTTCCCGCGCACCCGCTGGTGCGCGACCTCTGCCGGAAGGCCGGGCACGCGATCACTTCCTCGTCTGCAAATCTGAGCGGCGAAGAACCGGCAACGTGTGTGGAGGAAGTCGAAGTCCCTGGTATCGCGATCTGCATCGATGGCGGCACACTTGCACCAAGCCTTCCGTCGACTGTATTCGACCCGGAACGGGGTGTCCTTCTCAGAGAGGGCGCGGTATCGCGTGCCGCGTTGGGCAGATTTGGTAAGGTATAGGATGTATCGCACGCCGGTGCGCGCGCGCCGGTGGCGAAAGCACTCAAGTCTCTGGATGAACCAGCCATGAAGATAGCAGTAGGCAGCGATCACGCGGGGTTTGAAGATCCTCCTCCCTGGTACAAACCGGCGATCATGGATCATCTGAGATCCCGCGGGCACGAAGTGATTGACTGCGGCACGAATGGTCCCGAATCCGTGGACTATCCCGATTTCGCGGGAAAGGTGTGTCAGTCCATTCTGTCCGGGGAAGCCGAGTGTGGCGTCTTGATGTGTGGCACGGGAATCGGGGTCGGCATCGCGGCGAACCGGTACAAGGGCATCCGCGCGGCGACCTGCGCAACACCTGACATGGCGCGCCTCAGCCGCGATCACAATAACGCAAACGTGATCTGCCTTGGCAGGCGCATCCTTTCTCTGGACAAATGCATCCGGTTGATTGATATCTGGCTGGACACGCCTTTCAGCGGCGGGGAGCGGCATGTACGCCGCGTGGCGAAGATGGGCTGAAGCCCCCTCTTTCTCCCCCCAGCCATTCCAGGAGCTTTACGTAATGAGTGAATTGACACCACGAGAAATCGTCGAAGAATTGGACAAATACATCATCGGCCAGAACAACGCCAAGCGCAAGGTGGCGATTGCCCTGCGGAACCGGTGGCGGCGTCAGCAATTGTCCGACGCCCTGCGCGACGAGGTGATGCCGAAAAACATCATCATGATCGGGCCTACGGGCGTTGGGAAGACGGAGATCGCGCGGCGCTTGTCCAAATTGGCCGACGCGCCATTTGTGAAAGTCGAGGCATCGAAGTTCACGGAAGTCGGCTACGTCGGGCGCGACTGCGAATCCATGATTCGCGAGCTGACCGAAGTGGCTATCGGCATGGTGCGCGCCGAGATCGAAAAGGAACTTGAGGAGACGGCGAAGCGGGCCGCCGAAAGCCGCCTCCTCGATCTGCTACTGCCGCCGCAATCGCGCGGTCCACAACGAATCTACCGGCCCGGAGACCCGCACGCGGGCGATGAGGCGCCAGCGCCCGCCCCCGTTGATGACAGCGAGGTGAGAACCCGTGAGGTCTTGCGGAAGAAACTCGCCGCGGGCGACCTCGACGACCGCGAAATCGAAGTGGATGTGCGGGAGACGGGCAAGACATCGATGATGCAGGTTTTCTCGAATTCCGGCCTGGAAGAGATGGGCGTCAACGTGCAGGAGATGTTTGGACGCCTGATGCCGCAGCGCACGAAGCGCCGCAAAACGACCGTGGCCGAGGCGCGCAAGATTCTGGAGCGCGAGGAACTCGACAACCTGATCGATATGGATATGGTCGTGAAGAAGGCAGTGGCCCGCACCGAGAACTCAGGCATCGTGTTTCTTGACGAGATCGACAAGATCGCGGGCCGGGGCACGGGCGGTCACGGTCCCGATGTGTCGAGGGAAGGCGTGCAGCGCGATATCCTCCCAATTGTGGAAGGCAGCACCGTGACGACCAAGTACGGTCCCGTGAAGACCGACCACATTCTCTTTATCGCGGCGGGCGCGTTTCATATGACGAAGGTTTCCGACCTGATTCCAGAGTTGCAGGGCCGTTTTCCTATTCGCGTCGAGCTGGATAGTCTGGAGGCGAAGGACTTCGTGCGGATCCTGCAAGAACCGAAAAACTCCCTCATCAAACAGTATCAGGCGATGCTGGCGACGGAAGAGGTGACACTGGAGTTTGGCGGCGGGGCGGTGGAGGCCCTCGCGCAGATAGCCGAGCGCGTGAACCAGGAAACGGAGAACATCGGGGCGCGCCGCCTGCACACGGTTATGGAGTTCCTGCTCGAGGACATTTCGTTCGATGCCACGCAGCGCAAAGGTGAGACCATTCATCTGGACGCCGCGGAAGTGGAAGATCGTCTCCGCCATATCATGGAAAACCGCGACCTCAGCAAATACATCCTATGATACGATTCGTGGAGCTGGAGCGGCTGGGTGTGGCCGTGGCCGCCATGTCGGACCGTTCCGATGGCGACTGCCGGGCACACGACCCCGCGGGGGAACCGGGGCGCCGGGCCTTCTGCGCCGCTCTTGCGATCGATTGCACCGAGGTGGCGGTTGGGAAGCAGGTGCACGGCACGCGTGTGGCGGTCGTCACCGAAGCGGATCGCGGGCGTGGCAGCGCCAGAGGCCTCGCGCCCTTCGCGGAGACAGACGCCCTCATCACGGCGGAGGCGGGACTGCCTGTCGCCGTGACCGTGGCGGACTGCGTGCCCGTCCTTCTCTTCGATCCTGTAAAGGAGGTAATCGGCGTTACCCATGCCGGCCGTGCCGGGACCGTTCAAGGTATCGCACGGTGCACGGTGGAGGCCATGGCGGCGTCGTTTGGCACTAACCCCGCCGACGTGCACGCGGTGATAGGCCCGTCCGCCGGGCCCTCCTCCTATGAGGTGTCGGAAGAGCTTGCGCGTGAATTCGCGGAGGCCGGATTGCCCACGCGTGGACGCCTCCTCGACCTGTGGGAGGCGAATGCGTGCCAGCTTGTGAAGGCCGGTGTGCCGCGCGGGCAACTCACCGTGAGCGGTATCTGCACCATTACGGACGGGCGATTCCACTCGCACCGGGCGCATGCCAATGGAATGAGAAACATGGTCATCATCATGCGGTGAGGACATGGGATGACCGGCGAGGGCGCCGGTCCCACACGCAACATGCCTGCACTGCCGGGGATACAGCAAGTGGTATGTTCAAGGCTGGCCTCCTGCCGGCGTGCCTTCGTCTCAGTTCCGCGCAGTGGGATGTGTCAGACTATCTATCTATGCCGCGGGCAAGCCCGCTCAGTGAAAGCAGCGGCAAGCCGCCGCACTCCAACAAGCGCAGGGCTTGCCCGCGCGGGCTCGCCGCTCGTATACTGAGTTGTGCTAGAGGTAGACCAAAGGGCCCGTTCATGCGCGACTTGAACCAGATGCTGAACCAGATGCAGGGGCTCATGCAAAGCCTGCAAGGGGCCGCGAGCCTCGAGCATGTCAGTTCTTCCACATGGCAGCCGCTGGTGGACATCTACGAGCGCCGGGACTGCCTGATCATCGTCGTCGAGCTTCCAGGGGTGAAGAAGGAGCACATCACGGTAACCGTGAGCGAGGGAGTGCTCCGCATTGCGGGGGTCCGCGCAAAGCAAATCCCGGAAGGCACGCAGCAGGTCCACCTGATGGAGATTCCCTACGGCCCCTTCGTCCGTTTCGTCAAACTGCCGCCGTGCGACACCATAGAAAGCATCGAGTTGGAGCATTCCGACGGCTATCTGACGCTGCATGTCCACAGGAATCGGGATCATGACTGACACCGGGACCATCGAAGACGGGAGTGCAACAGAACCCGGGTCGGACATCCCCCGCACGCTTCCCGTGCTGCTGCTGACGAACCAGGTGGCGTTCCCGATGTCGGTGCTTCCTGTTCGCGTGACGGCGAAGACCGATATCCAGGTGATTGACGACGCCCTGATGTCGTCGCGCTTTGTGGCGCTGCTTACGCGGAAGACCGGGGAGAGCGAGACAAGGACAATCGATGGCGCGTACGAGATCGGGTCCGCAAGCCGCATCCTCCAGATGCAGCGCGTATCGGACGGCACTGTAAACGTCGTGATTCAGGCCCTGCACCGCTTCAAGGTTGCGGGAGTAGAACAGCGCGAGCCGTACACAATCGTGCGCGTGACGTTGCTGGATGATTCCAAGGAAGACAATGAGAGTCTCGCGCCGCTCGCCACGGCCGTCAAGATGCAGATGTCGCGATTGATCGCACTGTCGCCGGATATCCCGGATGCCGCGTCCAACGTGCTGGACAACATCGATGACCCGGGATTCCTTGCCGATCTCGTCGCCGCGAACCTGAATATCGCCGTGGACGAGAAGCAGAAGCTCCTGGCCATGACCGACCGGAAGAAACGCCTGGAGCGGCTCGCGTTCCTACTGGCGCGCGAAGTGGAAATGATGGAGCTGTCCGACAAGATTCGCAAGGACGTGCGCAGTTCCATCGATAAGAGTCAGCGCGAGTATTTCCTGCGCCAGCAACTGAAGGCCATCCGCCAGGAACTCGGCGAGAGCGATGATGCACGCCCCGAAGTCGAGGAGTATCGCAAGAACATCGAAGCGCTCGGATTGAAGGAAGAGGTCAAGAAGGAGGCGCTGCGCGAGTTGAATCGCCTGAGCCAGATGAGCGAAGCAAGCGCCGAGTATCATGTCATCGCCTCGTACCTGGACTGGATCGTCGAGCTGCCGTGGAACATCTCCACCCAGGACACGCTCGACACACAGCATGCGGAAGAAGTCCTCAATGAGGACCACTACGGCCTCGAGAAGGTGAAGCGCCGGATCGTCGAGTACTTGGCGGTGCGCAAGCTCAAGCCGGACGCGGCGGGTCCTATTCTCTGCTTTGTCGGCCCGCCGGGCGTAGGCAAAACGTCACTGGGACAGTCGATCGCGCGTGCGCTCGGGCGCCTGTTCGTGCGGATGTCGCTGGGCGGCATGCGCGATGAGGCGGAAATCCGCGGGCATCGCAAGACCTACGTAGGTGCGTTGCCGGGACGTATCATCCAGAATATCCGCAAGGCGGGCTCGAACAACCCGGTGTTCATGCTCGACGAGATCGACAAGCTGGGTTCGGACTTTCGCGGCGATCCCTCTTCCGCTTTGCTTGAAGTGCTGGACCCCGCGCAGAACGATACGTTCTCCGACCTGTATCTGAATGTGCCGTTCGATCTCTCCAGGGTGATGTTCATCGCCACGGCAAATGTGTTGGACACGATACCGTGGGCGCTGCGCGATCGGATGGAGATCATCGAGATCCCGGGGTACACGCTCGAAGAGAAACTGCATATCGCGAAGAGGTATCTCGTGCCGCGCCAGTTGAACGCGCACGGGTTGCAGGGCAAGCGTCTGAAGTTCACGGCTACGGCGCTGCGGCTCCTGATCAACGGCTACACACGCGAGGCGGGCGTGCGCAATCTGGAGCGCGAGATCGCGAATGTGTGCCGGGGCTGCGCACGCGCCTTCGCGGAGGGACGGCGCAAGCCCATCGTGATCGATGAGGACAAACTCCCCCAGTTCCTCGGAAACCAGAAAGTGTTTCGCGATGTCGCGGAGCGGACCCGCATTCCGGGCGTAGCGACAGGCCTGGCGTGGACGGCTACCGGCGGCGACATCCTCTTCATCGAGGCGACGCGCATGCCCGGCAAGGGCAGTCTGGTTCTGACGGGGCAGTTGGGCGATGTCATGAAGGAGTCCGCGCAGGCGGTGTTGAGCTACATCCGCACGAACGCTGCCGCGCTGGGGATTGACGCGGCTATCTTCGCGGAATCGGATATCCACATCCATGTGCCCGCGGGGGCCGTGCCAAAGGACGGGCCGAGCGCGGGCGTGACCATACTCTCGGCGGTTACCTCATTGCTTACAGGCAAGGCCGTCAAGAACGGACTCGCCATGACAGGCGAGATCACGTTGCGCGGGTTGGTATTGCCCGTGGGCGGTATCAAAGAAAAAGTGCTGGCCGCGTCGCGGGCAGGCATCAAAGAGGTCATTCTCCCGGAACGGTGCAGGAACGATCTCGTGGATGTGCCTGAGAGCGCGCGCAAGAAGCTCAAGATTCACTTCGTCAAGCACATGAACGAAGTGCTGCATATCGCGATGGGCCTCACCGTGCACGGAGAGGCCAACGGGAAGAGGCCTGCCGCATCCGCAAGGCATAAACCTACCAAACGGGCACAATCCCGAACTTGAATGTGCCCGTGACGGGGTAGGCCCCTGCCGTGGTTTGTAGCGTCAGATCAATGCGGCCTTCCCACCAGTCTGTGGTGCCGGAACCGTGCTCGAAACGATCCAGATGCAGGTTGCCTCCCATCACGGAGTACCTGTCCGCCCCCGGGACCGCGAGAGACATGGGCTGGCCGCCCATGTCGGGAAGGTGCTGAACGGGCAGCGCCTTGCCAACCAGGGCCCCGTACAGCTTTCGCTCCTGGGCATCCTCATCCGTCTTTCCTGGAACTTGAGCGATGAGGTACATTCCTTCTCCAGACAACTCAACGTAGTCCGGGTACTCGGGATCGGTGTTCGCGTAGACACAATCCACCACGCGCAGTTCGACCGGACCGGCCTGGGTCGTCAAAGTGATGCTGCCGCCCTCGGTGAACTCGCGCGATACCTGGGCTTTGGGCGGGCCATCCGGGGCGCCAGTGCCTGGAGGATTGGGCCCCGAGCGGCCACAGGCGGCGACTGCTGTGGCGAACGCCAGCGCGAGGGCCGCGCCGCGGAAACAAGATGAAGAACAGGATAGAAAAAATCTGGGGCTCATGAATGGGAGTCTCCACACCCGAAGTCCCGGGCTTACGTCACGCGCAGGGTGACAGCCTGTGACTCGCCTTGCGAAGACTAGAATATGCCGAGCATGGCGTAGGCGTCAACGTCGATCTCCGCATTCCACTGGATGGCTTCATCGGGAGCAGAGCCTGCAACGTGGATGAGAAGTTTGGGGCAGTCTTCGCCGATGAGGGCGTCATTTTCCTGGATGAGTTCCAGGAGGTCCACATCGTCGGGAGGTTCAATCTCGATGGTGTCGCCGAAACCGGTGAGTGAGAAGGCGCCACCGAGATTGACGGTGTTAAAGATACTACCGTTCTTGGGAACGAAGTAGACCTGCACCGCTTTGACCGTGCTGAAGTCTCCGCTGGTGGCAGTGAGCATGGTCTTGTTCAACTGAACGCGGCTGAGTTCCACGATGCTGCTCAAGTCAATCTCTCCGGCCATCCGAAAGGCGTCGGTCAAATCGTCTTCGGTTGGGAGGGCGCAGAGGTCTTGCTCCAAAGTGCCCATTGCGAATGGCAGCGCCGATGCCTGAGGGAATGCCGAGGCGTCGAAAACGCCTGCCGATACGGGAAGCGTGAAGGATACGGGTCCGATCTCGATGCCGCCGTTCTTAAAGCCACAGCCGCAGAAAATCGCCGCGATCACACAGGCGGCAACCGCCGCACTCCGGTAAAACCAACGCATAATACGAATACTCCAATCCGGCCGGCAACTCTTCTTGATTCACGGAGGGTCACTGCTCACAATACCGGACACTGAGTGGCGCATTACACGACGGGATCGACTCAACCCATTCACCGCAGGTGAGAAGAGCATGAACAAGAAGCAAGTGGCCAGCGTACTCGAAGAGATTGCCATGCTGCTCGAGTTGTCTGGCGAGAACCCATTCAAGTCTCGCTCGTACGAGAATGTCGCGCGGGCGCTGGAGCAGCACGAGGAAGACCTCGAGACGCTCGTGCGCGAGAAACGCCTGCGGGAAATCAAAGGCGTGGGCGACGCCCTGGAGCAGAAGATCGAAGAGTTGGTGACCACCGGGAAACTGGAGTATCACCAGGAATTGCGGTCGAAGTTCCCGGAATCCTTGTTCGAACTCTTCGGGATACCGGGGTTGGGGGCGAAACGCATCAAGGCGGTGTACGAGGAACTGGGGATCACGTCCCTGGCGGAACTCGAAGCCGCGTGCCATGACGCCCGTCTCGCAACGCTGAAGGGCTTCGGCGAGAAGATGCAGGAGAAGGTGCTGGAGGGGATCGCCCAGGTGAGGAAACACCAGGGCCTCTTCCTGGCAGGTCGTGCTTACGCCACGGCGCAGTGGATACGGGATTACCTCGCCAGGCATCCCGCGACCCAACGGATCGAGATCGCGGGAAGTCTGCGCCGCTGCAAGGAGGTCATCAAGGACATCGATCTCGTGGCGTCATCAGAAGACCCTCACGCGATCATGCAAGCGTTTACGGACATGGAAGGCGTAGCGCGCGTGACCGGCCGCGGCGACACGAAGTCCAGCGTGATACTCGATGCCGGGATCGCGGCCGATTTGCGCGTGGTGACCGATGAGGAGTTTCCCTACGCCCTGCACCACTTCACGGGCAGCAAAGAACACAACGTCGCGATGCGGCAGCGTGCGAAGGATCTCGGGTTCAAGATGAATGAGTATGGGCTCTTTCGGGGCGACACACTTGTGAAATGCCGCGATGAGAAAGCCATATTCAAGGAACTGGGGCTCCCCTGCATCCCGCCCGAACTTCGGGAGGACATGGGCGAGTTGGAAGTGGACACGATACCGCACCTTGTAGAGCAGGGCGACCTGGCCGGCCTCATTCACTGCCACTCGACCTACAGCGATGGACGTGCAACCATCGCGCAGATGGCGCAGGGCGCCAAGGAACGCGGCTATTCATATCTGATACTGGCCGACCATAGCCAGTCGGCGGCCTACGCGGGCGGACTCACCCCGCAGCAGGTAGAAAAACAGCACAAGGAAATCGACGCGCTGAACAAGAAGCTCACAGGGTTTCGCATCGTCAAGGGAATCGAGTCGGATATCCGCACGGACGGATCACTGGATTATGAAGAGGACATCCTGAAGTCATTTGAGTTCATCATCGCATCCGTCCACAGCAAGTTGGAGATGGGCGAAGCGGAAGCGACGCGGCGCGTGATCAAGGCGATCGAGAACCCCCACACGGACGTGCTGGGCCACCCGACGGGGCGGCTGCTGCTCGCCCGCGAGGGGTACTCGCTCGATTACGAGAAAGTAATGGACGCGTGTGTCGCCAACCGTGTGGCTCTCGAAATCAACGCGAATCCGAACCGGTTGGACATCGACTGGCGTCACATCCGGCGCGGCAAGGAAAAGGGCGTGATGTTCTGTATCGGCCCGGACGCGCACGGCGTCGAGGGAATCGACGACGTGATCTTTGGAGTGGGGATTGCCCGAAAGGGCTGGCTTGAGCGCGAGAATCTCATCAACTGCTTCACGCTGAGCAAACTGCGCCGCTGGCAACGGCACTGAGGACGCATTCATGCCGCCGTTCAAGAAAACTTTGGCCGCGCAGCGGGAACGCGCGCTGGCGGTTGTGAGAAAGCTCGAGGCCGAGTATCCGGAGGCCACGTGTTCGCTCGAATACCGCGAACCGCTGCACCTGCTCATCGCCACGATCCTGGCTGCCCAATGCACCGACGCGCGCGTGAACATCGTCACCAAGACACTGTTCAAGCAATACCGAAGCGCGGCGGATTTCGCGAGCGCTCCGGAAGGCGAATTGGAAGAGGCCATTCGCACTTGCGGATTCTACCGGCAGAAGGCAAAGAGTATTCGCGAGGCGTGCCGCGATAT
Source organism: Candidatus Hydrogenedentota bacterium (assembly GCA_020847495.1). GTDB lineage: Bacteria > Hydrogenedentota > Hydrogenedentia > Hydrogenedentales > SLHB01 > JAHDWY01. The sequence continues at coordinate 11,478 of JADLCA010000361.1, forward strand.
CGTGGGGCGATTCGAAGGCAGGGTTCCGGGGACGATGGACGAGCTGCTGCAACTGCGGGGCGTGGGACGCAAGACCGCCAACGTGCTGCTCGCGGAGTGTTTCGAGCCGGCAGGGGTCATCGTGGATACCCACTGCAGGCGTCTGAGCAACCGGCTCGGATTCACCACCAGCGGCGATCCTGCGAAGATCGAACGGGACATCATGAAGCTCCTTCCGCTCGACCACTGGCGGATGTATTCGCACTGCCTGGTGTTCCACGGACGCGCCGTCTGCAATGCGCGCTCGCCGAAGTGCTCGCAATGCGTGGTTCGCGAGCTGTGCCCCTTCCCGGCCGCGCCGGAAGGCCGCAAGATTGGGAAGTGAAGAACAAGGACGGCATGGACCAGCACGGACGCACACGGACGGCAAGAGGAGAGCGGGCGGGAGCCAGTTCGGCTCTATTGCCACGCGATAGGGGTATATTCCTTCATCCGTGCATTTGCAGGGCGGGTTCGTAGTGGCGGTAGACGTGAGCTTCCTGATTCAGGCCCTTGTGTTCGTAGAAGTACATCACCTGCTCGGGAGTGAGCGCAGGCAGGGGCTGTCCCGGCGCGAGCCGCTTGTGCGCGGCGGCAATGTTCTGGGCGGCAAGGTAGAGGTCGCCCTTCGCCTTCCATGCGTCGACTTCCCTCGTGATATACATTCGGGCGCGCTCAATCAAGGTCTGGGCGACGGACGTGCGGTCCCGGAGTTGGCCGAATAGACTGATTGCACGCGTGAAACGCCGCTCGCTGAGGATGAAGGCGCCCTGCTCGCGCTCCTCGATACCCTGGTCCCGGTAGATTTCCGCCGCATCGAAGATGCAGCCGCGCATCGGGTGATCGACGGGCTTGTTACTGAAGCGGTGATTCAGGAACTCCCGGCACATCTTGTCCTGATACTCCGCGCCCACCTGCTCCAGAAGCAGGGCCGCCAGCACCAGGGAATTCACCTTCTCGGCCCGGGCGATGCCTTGCTTGAAGTACTCTTCGGGAGTGCACTGCATGATGTTCTTCTGCGCATGCATCTCCTGCCAGTGTTGCCAGGACAAGGTGAGCCGGTCCATGGTGGACCGGATGAAGCGGATATAGGAAGGGTTGAGACCGTTGCCTTCCTTCCCCACTTTGCTGAGAACTTCCTGGGTGTCCAGCAAGGCGTCCTTGGCGAGGTCCAGACTGTGTTGAATCTGCTGTTCCAGGGTCAGCTTGTCTTCCTCGAGGAACTGCGGCCTTCGGTCGTGGCGATCCTGGAGGGTGGCGTTCAATTGCTCGTCTGTGGAATTCCGCGCGCCCAGGACCAGTTGCGTGCTCTTGAGCAGAAAGAGGTCCACACAATAGAGGGGACCCTCGAGGCGGCACCGCTGGTCGGCGGAATCGCGGTAGCATTCCATAAGCTCGAGGAAGCGGCTGGTCATGTTATTGGGCCCGATCTCGGCGAGCCTCTGCTCGAGCGCGGTCAGGAAGAAATCGCCCACGAGCGGGTAGAGGTTCTTCCGGGCATCCGAGGCGACCTTCTTCCACAGGAAATCATAGACGGATGAAGCGACAAGGTAGGGGTCGCCGTTGGTGGCCTTCTCGTGGAGTTCGCGGATGGCGCCAATGGCGCGGTTGGAATTGCCTTCCTTGAGAATCTGAACGACCAGGACTTTCAGGTCATCGGGGATGAAACTGATAGTCTCTTCATCCCGCATGCTGAAGGGCTGCGTATCGGCTTGCTGTCTCATGACCATCATCCCTGTGTAGCGGTCTGCAGTGCCTTCTACATGAACTGCAAACCACGGACGCAAATGGGGTTCGACAAAGCCCTCGTCAGGTGTGCAGATCGCCGGAAGGCGGAAAAGCGGTTCACCACACAACCCCAAAGAGTAACCCTATGGTACGGGTGGTCCCCGTCCCGAGTCAACTGTTCAATGCGTGCCTGCTCAAAAGAGCCTTACCAAAGGGAGCCTGCCGCTCTTGGGGGATCTCGGGCGCAAAGACCCGCAAGCGACCGATTGGTGCTACACTACGATCTCTGGCACCCGTTCACGCGGCTCGGCTTTCGGAATCGGACTATCGTGGCAACCAAGTATCAAAAGGAAGATATCCGGCGGACCAGCAAGGTCGCGCAACGGCAAGGGAATGCGCCGGGCACCCGAGCCAGGCAGCCGGCCAGACGCCGAGGCATGGTGCAGATACTTGTGTTGTTGTCGATTATCTCGGGCCTGGCCATCTTCGACGGGGTGCAGCGTCGAAACCGCCTGCAGCAGGAGGGACCGGGCAGTGCGACGGGCGAAGTGGTGGAGAAACGGGGTCCGACCGCGGAAGGACCAGACTCCGGTCACGAGCTGGTTCTGCGGCTCGCCTTTCCTGAGGATGAATACGTGGTGCTCTCGGCGGAGGTTGACCGGGACACGTGGGCATCCCTGAAGCCGGGCGATAGGGTGCTTGTACACTATGCGCCCGGCCCGGAAGTGGGCACGCTGGAAATCCTGGCGGTTGAACCGGGCGCACAACAAGTACCGGCGGAGGGCACCCCCATAGACACTCCCCCCGCCAGTCCAGCAGACTGACAGGACCGATCGGTCAAGTTGGCCCGGTTACTTCGCGGAAGAGCCTTCTTCCTTCTGCTCGCTTAACACGACATCCTCGTATTCGAGGGGGTGGCGTTCGCGCATGTCTTCTTCGGTGATCTTCCCGGTGATCCACGACCAGTTCATCGGATACGTCTCGGGGTCGAAAATCATGTAGTACATGTGCCAGATGACGATCGTTCCACATGCGAGCCACGCTTCGTAGAAGTGGATCAGGGCCGCGATATCCAGGACGTACTTCGGGAAATACTGGAGGAACCACCCGCCGTACCACATGGCGTAACCGGTCACAATCATGAGCACGGAACCCCACCAAAGGCCCCAGTACTCGAACTTCTCGCTGTAGCTGTAACGGTCGAACTTGGGTTTCTCTTTGCAGAGACCCACAGCCCAACCCATGTTGTGGAAGACATCCTTCACGTCCTTCCAGGTGAGTATCAGCTTGACGAGATCGCGGCGGCCACTGCGGAAGAATATGCTGTAGAAAACGTTCCAGACCGTGAGGATGACCAGAATCACGCCGGCCACGCGGTGGATGGTACCCCGGATAGCGAGGTCTTCACTGTTCAGGAAGAAGGCCTTGGCCCACCAGGTATCCGGATAGCGCAGCGCAAACCCGGAAATCGCCAATGCAATGAAGGAAATCGTGAGCACCATGTGCCCGATGGTGTGGCCCTTCGAGAAGCGCTGACGGGTTCCCACCTCCCCCATTTCAATCCAGAGTTTGCTCAATGAGGGACGCGCCATGAGCAGCGTGTTGTGGACAACCATGCCTCCAAGAATGATCCCAATCAGCCATAGATAGACCAAGCGCACGATACCCAATGCCCTTTGGCCCGGGTCGGTGGGGATGATATGCACCGGTCCATCCGCGAAATTAGGGCCGGCGTTCTCGTGGCATTGGCCGCAGGTATTCGGAAGGTTCTCTGGATTGATTGAGGAGGCCGGATCACTCGCGGGCAATATAGAGTGCGAGCCGTGACAGCTTGCGCAGGATGCGACGACGGTGGACCCCGCCGCACTGGCAAGCCCGTGGTAACTGTCCATGTAGCTGGCCTGGCGCATCGTCACAACCCCGTAGCGCTCCATGACGCGCTCGTCATCGTGGCAACGCGGGCAGGTGGACTGCGAGACAATCTGACGGCTTACCGGGGATGTGCCCGAGGAGGGCGGCTCGATATCATGCTCCCCGTGGCAGTCGATGCAGGTCGGGGAATCCTTGATGCCGGCCTCGAGGGCCCTGCCGTGGATGCTCAGGGCATATTCGGCCACGATATCGGCGTGGCACTTGCCGCACGTCGCGGAGATGTTGAAACGGTTCACGGGCGAGCGTGGATCCTGAGAAGGATGCATCTCGTGGGTGCCGTGGCAATCGCTGCACGAGGCGGCGCTTTCGTTGCCTTCTTCAAACAGAGCACGGGCGTGCACGCTCTTCAGATAGGACTCGGAGGGATTGGACACGGAGATCATGTGACTCTTGACGATAGCCGGGTCGGAATGGCACTTGCCGCAGGTCTCCTGCAGGTTGCGCTTGTTTGTCTTGGACAGGGGGTCGGTAGATGGGCGCGTATCGTGGATCCCGTGGCAATCCGCGCAGCCGGAAACGGCGCGGTCTCCCTCGCTCAAAACGATCCCGTGCAGACTCTCCGCGTATTGCTGCGTCTCTTCATGGCAGGTGCCGCAATCGACGGGCTTCAATACGTCGGGGTGCGGAAGTTCAACAATATCGGCATGACACGCGATGCAGCCGATGGGGCCATGCGACGATGCGGAGTAGACTTCCTCGTCGATATACACATGGATCGGCTCACCGTTGGCGTCCGTCCCCATCGCCGCTGGGTCATTGTGGCACATGAAGCAGTCGGCATCTTCAACGGCGTCAGCGCACTGCGGAAGCAAACCAAGAATCGCCACGAAGGCACAAATCAGTGGAATGGCATGTATGCGCATGGTGGTGCGCGGGCCCTCTCTCATTTCGCGTCTCCCCCAAGACGCTGTTCCGGCAACAGGGGGTTAGCCTGCCGGCAGGAGCCAGCGTGAATCTGGAATCTTGTATACCACAAATATGCCGTGCGCGTCCAATGCCCTCTGGTATCGGGCGGACAAACCGGCCCGAAAGCGGGTCCCCCAAAGGCCTATAGATCCAGGCGCCAGCCGAGGATATCGACTACATATCCCGCGAACATGGACCAGATGATGAGGAGCACGAGGCCGAAACCCACCACCAGCGCCAGGGTCCCGAAGATGGCCGCCCAGAAGCGGAACTCTTTGGGCGACTGGACCGTAATCCGTTTGTCGAGTTCTCCGCTCTCCTTCAGGGCCTCGTAGTACCGCGGGCGCTCTTCCTTTAGCTCTTCCTCGGGTACGACACCCGTGAACATGACCATGTCCATCGGGAACTTCTCAGGCCGGAAGTGGGTATTGAAGAAGTGGATCGTGAAGATAAAGCCCACGGCAAGCAACGCTTCGTCACTGTGAATAATGGTGGCCACATTGATAAACCAGCCGGGCAACACCCAGGTGAACAGCTCCGGGAACCACAGGAGCAGCCCTGTTGAGCCAATGATCGCCACACCCCAGAATACCGCGAAGTAGTCGAACTTCTCCCAGTAGGTCCATTCGCCGTACTGCGGGCGCGGGCCCTTGCCGCGGAACCACTTTACGGTGGCCCAGAACTCCTGGGCGTCGCGCCAGGTCGGCAGCAGGGTGCCCGGTCCTAATAGAATCTGTTTCCACGTCGAGCCGGTCTTGCGTTTGCGCTGGGCCACATATCCCAGGTGAATGAAGAACACGACGAACATGACAACCGCTGCAATCCGGTGGATGACGCCGGCGGCCGCGAACCCGCCCAGCGATTCCGCCAGCCACTGTGCCCAGGGCATGTACGAGAATTTCAGCGCCATGCCGGTCAGGGCCAATGCAAAAAAGCTCAAGATGAGCACGAAGTGCATCTGCCGCACGATGGGATCGAAACGGCGCACCATCACACGGTCCTTCTCTGCCGCGATGCCCATCTGCTTCTTCTTCCGGTGCTCGCGGAGCGAGCGCGGGAACCACATCAGCGTGTGAAGTCCGAAGAAGGAGAAAGTGCCGACCAGAAGGATGGTCATCGCCCAGAAGGCGTAGAAGAGTGCGGGGTACTTCTCCGGGTCGTGGTGCGTGGCATGCGTCAGGTAGCCCGCCGCGAAGCGGAGATGCGATCCTTCATGACACTTGGCACACGTGTCCACGATGTTCTCGCGGCTCAGGTGTGACTCGGGATCCGACGGAGGAAGAATGTCGTGGGCGCCGTGGCAATCGTAGCAGCGGGCGGCCCGTTCCGTGCCCAGTTTGGAAACCTTGCCATGGTAGGTGTCGAAGTAGGTTTCGGTCACGTACTCGTGGCACTTGCCGCAGGTTTGGAGAATGCCCTCTTTGAAGGACTCCTCCTCGGTTCGGCTGATGCTGTGGGCGGTGTGGCAACTGCTGCAGACCGGCAGTTTGTCCGCGGGCTGCTGGCTCACCGCGGGTGAATGCACGCTGTTCACGAATTTCTCTTCGATACCCTGGTGGCACTGACCGCAGGTGTCGGCGATATGACTCGGGTTCACCGAAGACTCGGGGTCCGTGGGAGGCAGCGGCAGGTGCGCCGTGTGACAGCTTGTGCATGTCGCGGTGGCAAGCAAGCCCGTCTCTGCCAGGCCGCGTCCGTGGACGCTCTCGGTGAAACTCTGCACCAGTCCGGCAAACTCCGGCCCGATTCGTGACGCCGCCTTCTCGCCATCACGGTGGCAGGTGCCACACAGTTCCGGCACGCGGCGCGGGTGGGTGAGCGAGACCGGGTTTTCCTTGGATAGGGTGCCATGTCCGCCGTGGCAATCGAGGCAGACGGGCGCGTCCGCGTCCCCCTTCGCCAACAACTGCCCGTGGATGCTGCGGGCGTGCTGATCGACCTGTTCCGCGTGGCAGATCGAGCAATCCACCTTGACCTCGACGATGGGGGCGCAAGGCCGTGACGCGTCCTGTGGGTCCAGTTCCGTATGGCACTGCGCGCAGCGGATTTCGTTGTGGGTCGAATGGGTAAGCAGGTCGGTATCGACCGCAGCCAACGTTGTGCCGTCCGCGCGGGTATGCTCCTTCTGATGGCACGTCATGCAGTCCCGGTCGCTGACGCCTTCCTCGTAGAAGACCTTGCGGGCCACGTGCGGCTGGTGGCAGTCCACACAGACCGGAATCACCTCGGGCTGCTCCTCCCAGAGCTTACCTTCGATGACTTTCTCGTGCACCTGCTCGATGAGCGAGTGGCATTGGGTGCACACACCGACGATGTTGTCCCGGTGGATCGATGACTGTGGGTCCGTGTGCGGAAGCACATTGTGCGCGGTGTGGCAACTGGTGCAGACCGCCGTCACCTTGAGCCCCTGCTGGTACAGGCCCGTGGCGTGCATGCTGTCTTCATAATTGGTCAGGATGTCGTGCTGGTCGATATTGCGGCTCTTGGCGACCGGGGCATCTTCGGCATGGCAGGTGCCGCACATCTCAGGGATGTGAATCGGATTGGTGCGCGACTTCGGGTCGTCCAAGGGAAGGATATCGTGCTTGCCGTGGCAGTCCCAACATTCCGGCGCCAGGGGATCCTTGTTGGCCTGCGCTTGGCCGTGGAGACTCTTTGCGTACAGCTCGGCCTCCTCGCCATGGCAGTCGCCGCAGTTGACGGCGGGAAGTTCCGGTTCGTGGGGGACTTCCGCAATGCCGGTGTGGCAACCTGTGCACGAGAGGGCTGCATGGATGGACGCGTCGTAGGGTGCCTTGTCAACGAAGAGGGAGATTTCCGCACCCGCCTCGGAAGTCTTGGTCAGGCTAGGGTCTTCATGGCACAGGAAGCACTGATCGTCCGTGATGGCATCGGATGATGCCTCCGAAGCCGTTTCACCGTCTTTCGCCGCCTCCGCTCCGGCCGCTCCGGCCGCAAACAGCGCGAGAGCGAACAGAACACCCACCCTATACTGCTTTAAGCGATTCAGTCTCATCGTCCCTCTCGCCCTCCCTATTAGGGCGGAATGACAACCCCCTCGAGCCATGACCCTCTGAAAACAGACCATACACACATTGGGGACACGCCGTCTATCCGACAAGTTGACGCACAAGTGTGTCGGAACCCTGCCCCCCGGCCACTGCGCGGAAAGGAGTCTACGCGACTGAGATGCGAGAATCCCCCTCTCACGCCTCTCCCAGGAGACGCCATTGGCAACAGGAGATTACGGGCAGGCGAGAGCCCCCAATCCGGAATTAGGTATACCACAAATGCGGGGCCGCGTCCAACTCACCCAGCGGGAAGCAAAGCCCGGCCGGCGTGCGGTCCCATTTCGCTATTGCATGCAAGCCACGGACGCAACGTGGAGCGCAAAACGGTTGAAGCATCTCCCGCCGCCCAGACGAGACCGCATAAGGCCCGAAACCTTGACCAAGCCTCCATAACGTGTTAAGGTTTCGGCTTGGAATCAGTGCAATCTTCTTAACGGGCAGGGGGTAGATTATGCTTGGGGAAGGGTTTACCACAATCGATCTGGTGGTATTGGTCGTGTATTTCTTGTCGATGGCGGCAATGGGGCCGATATTCGCGAGCAAGTCACGCACAACGGAAGGTTATTTCCTTGGGGACCGGTCCTTTCCGGGTTGGTTGATAGGGTTCTCGCTGTTCGCGGCGTCGATCAGCTCTATCACCTTTGTGGCATACCCAGGCGATGCGTATAAGGCGGCGTGGTATCGAATGTCGCCGAACTACGTGCTGCCGTTTGTGGTCCTGTTTGCGGCGTATTTCTTCCTGCCATTCTTCCGGCGTACGCATATTACGTCCGCCTACGAGTACCTAGAACACCGCTTCGGTCCCAAGACCAGGGTTTACGCCGCGTGCGCGTTCATGGTTGGACAGGCCATCCGCGTAGCCCTCATTCTTTTCCTCGTGTCCCTGCTGGTGAAGGCCATTCTGGGATGGAACCCGTATTTCTGCATTCTCGTAGGTGGCATTGTCACGTCGATTTATACCGTGATGGGCGGTATACGCGCGGTGCTTTGGACCGATTTCATCCAAGCCTTGGTGCTTTGGGTGGGTGGGTTCATTGCATTGGTCGTCGTGCTCATGGCTATCCCCGGAGGCGCGGGCGAAGTCGTTTCGAAGGGTTTGGAGCAGCGCAAATTCAGTCACTTCGCAGATGTAGTGGTCGAAGCCAAGGAGGGCGAAGATATCCCCGCCGACATTCAGGCCCTGTTCGACGATCCCGTTGCCCACGGGTACGAGCGCGTTGAGTTTGCGGATGAGGATAACGACCCCGACGACATCATCGTCATTCGCGAAACGGCCACGCCGACGCACGTCTACGCGCTGGCCCGCGAAAGCGTATCGGTGGCTGGCAGCGCCGAAGCGACCGAGAAGGTCACGCGCGTGCGCGAAGTGCGCCTTGAGCCCATCAAGTCGATGCCATTCAACTTCAAGGACTTGCGGGACAAGACATTCCTACTGATCTTGATCATGGGGCTTGGGAACTGGCTCTATGAATACAGCGCAAATCAAAACGTCATCCAGCGCTATGCAGCATCGAAGAGCATGAAAGAAGCGCGCGTGGCAATGCTCATCTGCACGATCTTCAGCGTGCCGACATGGGCTCTGTTCATGTTCCTTGGCACGGCCCTGTACCTGTTCTTCCAGTATTCGCCAACGGAAACGGCCATGGAAATCTACACCGGATCGAATGGCGCAAAAGCGGAAGAGATTCTTCCGTACTTCGTGGTCCACTACTTGCCGCGCGGATTGACGGGTCTGGTCATTGCCGCGGTGCTGTCCGCGGCCATGTCCAGCATTTCCTCGAGCATGAATGCGATTTCCGCGGTAGGCGTCGTGGACGTGTACCGGCGCCACATCGCGAAGGATCGGGACGACGCGCACTACACTTTTGTTGCAAAGACAATCGGCGTCGTGGTGGCAGTCATCATGATTGTGGGCGCAATCATCCTGATGGCCGTGCAATCAACGACCCTGCAGGATACCGCGACCATTCTGACCGCGCTTACCGCCGGCGGCTTGCTCGGGTTCTACAGGGTGGGGTTCTTTACGAAAGTCGCCGACGACCGCTCCATGATGCTTGGAATCGTCGTGATTCTGAGCTTCACGCTGTATTGCGCGGTGGCCAGCAAGGTCGGGCTCCCGCAGTTGGTAAACAACTACTACGTGGGATTCCTGGGCCACGCGATCATGTTCCTTGTCGGGTACATTGCCGGCAAGTTCATTTTCCCGCGCAAAGGCGGGGATTTGACCAATCTAACCGTTTGGACCGCGCCGGATATCACTAAATCGCAAGAATAACCGCCGGACAGTTCGTTCAGACGTGGTTCTGGGAAATCCAGGACCGCGTCTTCTCTTTTTGGGACCGGCAGTTGAACTGGCCGGAGTACAATTGCCCTGCTCGACCTTGACTTTGGCAGATCTGATTTCCTACAATCTGGTAGATTCCATGCGAAGAAACGACATTGGGGTGCTTTTTGGCGGTATGACCACAACACGTGAAAAAGGGGCCAAGACCAGTTCCAACCCGCGCGTCCGGCGCGAAGTCAGCGAGTTGGCCCTGCTCTTCGAAATCAGCCAGACCTTGGACCGGAGCCTCGATCTGCGCGACGAGGTAGGGTCGGTGCTCCAGGCAATCGCGAAGAACACGGGGATGGACCGGGGTACCCTCGCACTGCTCAATCGCGAGACCGGCGATATCTCCATCGAGGCTGCGCACGGGCTTTCCGCGAGCCAGCGGGAACGTGGCCACTACCGGCCAGGCGAGGGCGTCACGGGAACGGTAGTCCAAACGGGCCGCGCGGTGGCAATCCCCCGGATTTCGGACGAGCCGACCTTTCTGGACCGCACGGGTGCCCGCCAGAAACTGAAGAAGGAAGCCATCTCCTTCATTTGCGTGCCGATCAAGCTGGGCAACGAGACGATCGGCGCGCTGAGCGTGGACCGCCTGTTCCAGGACTCCGTGTCGCTCGATGAAGACGTGCGGCTGCTCTCCATCATCGCGTCCATGATCGCCCAGGCGGTGCGCTTGCGCCAGTCGGCCATGGAAGAGCAATTGCGATTGAAAGCGGAAAACGTGCGGCTGCAGAACGAACTGCAGGATCGCTTCCGCCCGGCAAATATCATCGGCAAGTCGGGTTCGATGCAGAAGGTCTTCGACCTGATTGGCCAGGTGGCCAAGAGCGACGCCACAGTCTTGATCCGGGGGGAGAGCGGGGTCGGCAAGGAACTGGTGGCCAGCGCCATCCACTACAACAGCCGCCGGACTTCAAAACCGTTCATCAAGGTGAATTGCGCCGCATTGCCCGAGTCCGTGATTGAAAGCGAACTCTTTGGACATGAGAAGGGCGCGTTCACGGGCGCGCTGAACCAGCGCAAGGGACGCTTCGAGTTGGCCGACGGGGGTACGATCTTTCTGGACGAAATCGGCGATTTGGCGCCCACCATGCAGATCCGCCTGCTCCGGGTCTTGCAGGAGCGGGAGTTCGAGCGGGTCGGGGGAACAGAAACCATCAAGGTGGATGTCCGGATCGTGGCGGCCACAAACCGGGAACTGGAGAAGGCCATGGCGGACGGCAGCTTCCGCCAGGACCTGTACTACCGGCTCAACGTGTTTCCCATCCACATTCCGCCGCTTCGCGAGCGGCGTACGGATATTCTCGACCTCGCAAACTTCTTCGTTGAAAAATACTCCAAAGCTTCGGGGAAGAATGTCCGCCGGATTTCGACACCGGCGATCGACATGCTCTCGAGTTACCATTGGCCGGGCAACGTGCGGGAACTGGAGAACTGCATCGAGCGGGCGGTCCTGTTGAGCAACGATGATGTGGTGCACGGGCATCACCTCCCTCCCACCCTCCAGACGGCGGAGGCCTCGGGGACCGTGATGAAGGAGACCCTCGAGGCGACGATGGACAACGTCGAGCGCGAAATGCTCATCGAGGCCCTCAAGAACTCGCGCGGAAACAAGGCCAAAGCGGCCGAAACGCTTGGGATCACCGAACGAATCATGGGACTCCGCGTCCGGAAGCACGGCATCGACCCGCGCATCTATCGTACGGCACGGTTGGTTTAGGGGCCTGATCCTACACTTCGGTAGATTCTGCGTTTCTTCCAGGTACCTTTCCGCAGCGTGAAGCTCGTTTTCGGAGTTAAGCTAAGTTACGCGCCAACGGTTAGTTAGTAGACTCTTCCCCATTCAGCGCCAAAGCTCCCTGCCTTGGAACTCGCTTGGCACAACGGTTGCTCTTCCCTGCGCGGAGACCCTCATGAACGCGCATTGGGAAGAGGAGAGCATCGCGCCAGGGCTGCCCGTGGAGCGGAGTCCCGCGATGGAGCATGTGTATCGCCTGGCGGCCCAAGTGGCTTCAGGCAACACGGCGGTGCTGCTGCGCGGCGAACGCGGTACCGGTGCGGAAGGGTTGGCACGCTCCATCCATGCAATGAGTTCGCGGGCCTCCAAACCCTTCGTCAAAGTAAGTTGGGCTGAAGTCACGGAGGCATTTGTCGAAACGGAGTTATTCGGGTTCGAAACCAGCGCTTCCAGGATGCTGTCCCAACCCGGACGCCTGGAGGAAGCGGACAACGGAACACTCTTCATTGAAGAGCTGGGCGTATTCAGCCTGGCGACGCAAGGAAAAGTGATGCGCTGCGTTCGGGAACGCGCCTTTGCCCGCTCCGGTACTTCGACCCCAAAGCCGGTGGATGTGCGCGTGATCGCGGCAAGCACGCAGGACCTCGAGCGTTTGGTCGCGGAAGGGCGCTTTCTCAAGGATTTCTGCGAGGAGCCCTTCGTATTCACGTTGCGGATTCCCCCACTGCGGGAACGCAAGACGGACATCCTCTTGTTGGCACAGCACTACATCCGGCAACTGGGCCAGCGCGAGGGAAGGCCCGCTCAGCGGCTCTCGTCTGCGGCGACCAGCCTCGTGCTGGAATATCCCTGGCCCGGAAACCAAGTGGAACTCGAGCAGTGCATCGCGCACGCCGTGCTCCTGTGCACCGGCGAAGTCATCGATGTGAAGCATCTACCTGCGTCGCTCCAGCAGAGCGAGAGTGACGCAGGGGCACCCGGAGATTCGCTGCCCGCCACCCTCGAATCGGTGGAGCGAACTCTCATCATTGACGCACTGAGGGTCTCGAACGGAAATCGCGCCAAGGCGGCCCAGTTGCTCGGCATCACGGAGCGGCTGATGGGCCTGCGCGTGCGGAAATACAGAATCGACCCACGCTCATATCGCGCGGGTTCGGGTGGCTGAATTCAACTCCACCGCCTTCGGACAAGGGTGTCCTTGCCAAGGCTGTGTTGTCCCAAAGGAGGATCCCCCAGCAGGAAGCGGACCCTGAGGCACGGCCTTGGGGTCCGCTTTCGTTGTCCCGTCGAATGCGTGGCCGCAGAATTGGTTCACAGGGCCTCGGGTCGGCAAGAAACAAGAGAAGGTATACACCGCAGATGTTAACTGTCTTCTATTTCAAGCGGCAAACAATTGGTGGCTGTCCCTAGTTATTTAACGCGCCCCCATGGGGTCGGCAAGCCGCGCGACAACCGCGCGATCCCGCAGGCTCACATGCTCCCGCCCAAGACCTTTGGGATAAGGAAATTCAGGGACATCCATGACGTCTATCCGCGCGGCTTGGGCTCCGGGGAACCGACCACGGCGTCGGCAATGCGATAC
>JADLCA010000362.1 GCA_020847495.1 Candidatus Hydrogenedentota bacterium
ATTGGTATTCCCAGCCGGACCTGAACGACGGCCAGTATTCCGTCGTCCCCGGCGAAGTGCACGTCCTTCTCCTGCAGACCAGCATGCCTGACACGTATTTGCTGTGCTTCGAAGATTTGCCGTACACTTACTTCGCGGGCGTCAATGACATTGGCGATACGGACTACCAGGACATGCTCGTACAGATTACGCTGAACCGGACGGTAGTGCCTGAGCCAACGTCGATGGCCCTTCTGGGCCTCGGATTGGCCGGCCTGGCATTGCGCAAGTTACGGAAAGCCTAGCGCCGAGGACTTCGCCTAAATCCGGGTGAGGTGACTCGTTCTACTGTGGTGCGGCGCGCTCCCTCAAGGGGATGCGCGCCGCGACCGTTTTTCAGGCACTTCATCGACCCGGGGTTTTCCGTCCAGGTTCAAAGCCTTATGACCCGGCAGCCGGGGCCGGGGAGGATGCCGTGCAGGGCATTGCGCGAGTCGAACACCAGGCGTGCCTCGCGCGCGACCTGGTGGTAATCGAAGCGGGCGTGATTGGTGATGACCGCCACGCAATCAAAGCCATCCAGTCCCTTGGTCATGTCGTAAGCCTCGTAGCGTTGCCCGAGCACTTCGATATGGGGCACGTAGGGGTCCGCGTACGACACCTCCGCGCCACGTTTCTGCAAGAGCCCCATGATGTCCAGGGCCGGTGATTCGCGCGTGTCGCTCACGTCCGGCTTGTAGGCAATGCCGAGTACCAGAATCCGGCTTCACTTCATGCTGCGCCGGCACTGGTCCAGCGCCTCGTGGATGCGTCCCACCACGTACTCCGGCATGCTCGAATTCACGGCGCTCGCCAGTTCGATGAAGCGGGCCGTGTAGTTGATGGTCTTCAGCTTCCACGACAGGTACAGGGGGTCAATCGGGATACAATGCCCTCCCAGGCCCGGCCCGGGGTAGAACGCCATGAAGCCAAACGGCTTTGTTTTGGCCGCTTCGATCACCTCCCACACATCCACACCCAACCGTTCGCACATAATTGCCAGTTCGTTCACCATGCCGATGTTGATGGCGCGAAAGGTGTTTTCGAGCAGCTTGACCATCTCCGCCGCCCGGGCGCTTTTCACGGGGACGACGGTATCCACCGCATGCCGGTACAGGGCGGCCGCCCGCTCCGTGCATTGTGGCGTGACGCCCCCAATCACCTTTGGGGTGTTGCGTGTCCCGAATCGCGAGTTGGCGGGGTCCACGCGCTCAGGCGAGAACGCGAGGAAGAAGTCCTTGCCAACTTCCAGGCCGGATTCGGACAGCCGCGGGAGCATGAGTTCTTCCGTGGTTCCCGGATACGTGGTACTTTCCAAAACGACCAGCATACCGGGATGAATACGCGGCTGTATCTCATCCAAGGCGGCCACAATGTACGAGATGTCGGGGTCCTGGCTCTTGCGCAGCGGAGTGGGAACGCAAATGCAGACGGCGTCGGCGGTGGACAACACGTCAAAATCCGTCGTCGCCTTCAGATGGCCTGACCGCACGAGTTTCTGAATAGCAGCATCCGGGATATCCAGGATGTAGGATTCTCCGGCATTCACGCGCCGTACCCGTTCCGGGTCGACGTCAATTCCAACGACAGTCAGCCCGCTATGCGCGAACTCGAGACACAACGGAAGACCGACATACCCTAATCCAATCACGTTGACTACCACGGTATTTCTCCCCGTATTGCATCAGACAGGTGTCCCTTACGGAAAGGATACTGGAGCAGAGACTCCTGCTTCCAGTGCCTTTGCGAAGTGGGCACATGGGCGGACAGCGAGCAAGGGGCGGGGAAAAGTCCACGTTTTGACTTGACAGGGCTTCGGGTTTATCACTAGTGGTCTAGATTAGGCAAGATTGGGCGGATTTTGAGTACAGAGTTACAAATTTTGACTAATTCTATGTCAAAATTGAATCGTGTGAGTCATGGCCTGTCATTCTTTTATCATCAATTGATATACTATATGTTGAAAATGAGAAAGAGAAGCGCAATATAGTGTGGTTTGACTGAAGTTGTGCCAAAAGTGGTGCGGTTTTTGCTCCTGTGTACACAGGAAACGCTGTTGGAGCGAGACCCGGGCAAGGTCTCAGTGGTACATACGCGGCCTCTTCAGTGGCTTGGGTGTCGCGGATAACGAGACCGGAGTGGCTTTATATGAGTGAGACGTTGACGATTGACGAGATAATTCGCGCACCGTTGAACGAGGGACTGCTGGGTATCAGCGAATCCATCCGGGAGACACGGGAGGTGTTGAACCGGCTTGCGCAGTCGGATATCACCGTGCTGATTGGGGGGGAGAGCGGCACTGGAAAGGACATTGCAGCGCGCCTGCTTCACAAGAAGTCGGCTCGCTATGGGCGACCGTTCATCAAGGTGAATTGTCCGGCCATTCCCGAGACGTTTTTGGAGAGTGAGCTGTTTGGGTATGAGAAGGGCGCTTTTACTGGGGCTCGGAATTCCAAGCCTGGAAGGTTGGAACTTGCGAATAACGGGACGATATTTCTTGACGAAATAGCAGAAACCTCGTATATTGTGCAGGGAAAGCTTCTGCAAGTCCTCGACGGCGAACCGTTGATGCGAATCGGGGGCGTAAGTCCTATTCCAGTCAATGTCCGAGTAATAGCCGCAACCAACATCTCTTTGGAGGAAGCGGTCCAGAAGGAATTGATGCGGGAGGACCTGTTCTTCCGGTTGAGCGAAGTCATCGTACGTATGCCTCCCCTCAGGGACCGCCGTGAGGACATCCCGCTGCTGGCCGAACATTTCAATTACAACTACAGTGAACGGCTGGGGAGGGCGTATCAGCCCATAGGTACGGCGCTGGTCAGCCAGATGGCGTCCCTTGACTGGGTAGGGAATGTGCGCGAACTGGGGGCCTGCGTCAAGAAGTACGTGGCGACGGGTGACCCCAAGGCGCTTCTGGGCGAAGCCGAGGAGGAAGGTCCGGTTTCGAGTTTCGTGGAGACAATCCCGCCGGCTCCTATTGCGGCTGCGGTGGTGGCTCCCGGGTCAGCCAAGAAGTCCATGTCGCTCAAGGAGGCGACCCAGAAGGCGGTTGAAGAAACGGAGCGGGCCTTGATCGAGGAGGCGCTTCGGAATACCCTTTGGAACAGGCGAAAGGCCGCAAGGCTGTTGGACATCAGTTATAGTTCGTTGCTGCGCAGAATAGATGCGTACAAGATAGGAAAGCAACAGAATGCATAGTCACTTGTCGCGTGGGATTCGGGGGATGGGAAATGCGCCGATGCGAGGCGCGCTGGTTTTGTGCTGCGCGGTTCTCGTGGCCGCGCCCGCAGTCATGGCGGCCCCGTGGGGCAAGAGAGGCACCGCCAAGGACACCACCGTGCAGGGCGTGGACACCAAGGTGGTCGAGGAACACACCACCATAGAACTCCCCCAGCGATCCCGGAAATCCGATATGCAAGCGGATATTACCGATCCTTCCCTGCTCCCCGCCGAGCTTCCGAAGACCGAATACACCATTGGCCCGGGGGATGTACTGGATTTCCAGTCCTTTGACGATCCTTCGCTTTCGCGCCCCGGTGTGGTCATCTTGTACGACGGGACTATATCGCTTCCCTTGATTGCCGATTTGAATGTGAATGGCATGACGCGGGAGCAGGCCGAGGAAACCATCCGTGCGGCGTATCAAGACGTGTTCAAGGATCCGCAGTTGTCTTGAGCATCCAGTTAGCCGCCAGCAAGTACTATTACGTCTTGGGCGACGTGCTGCAGGCGAGCCGGTATCCTTATGAGAACCCGATCAGCGTGCTTGCGGCCATCAATGTGGCCGGGGGGCTGCGCACCGCGTCGCGTTCGGACGGACAGATCGGGGCGCAGTCGCCAGGCACACTGACGAAGGCGTTTATCTTTCGCGTAATCGAGGGAAAACGCACCGTTATCGAACTGGACTTGAGCTATCTGACGAACAAGGGCCCCCACCCTTCGGAAGTGCTCGTCATGCCGGGTGACTTCGTGTACATTCCAGAAGGCGTGAACCTTGTCTATGTGTTGGGTGAAGTGCAGAGTCCCAACGTATTCCAGTTGGCCGAAGGGCAGACGCTGACGCAAACGTTGACCCGCGCGGGCGGACCTGTCGACAGTACAGCCAAGCTGCGCCATCTCATCTTGATGCGCGAGATTGACAGCGCGCGCAGCGAAGTGATGGTCGTCGACTGGAAGGAAGTTCTCCGGACGGGCGAAGACATCGTTTTGGTTCCGGGCGACGTCATTTATGTGCCGCGCAAGGGTCTGGTGAAGCTGGGAGAATTCGTGTCTCGCGTTACCGGGCCCATTTCCCAGGTGATGTCCCTTTATAGCCAATTCTTCGACACCTACTACGCGGAAGACCGGAACAAGCTCCTCACCGACACGGGTGGCGGCAATGCGGCGATCAACGCGCTGCAGAACGTCCGGAATTTTGGAGAGTTGTTGCAGGAATTCCAGACGAGTGCCCCCGCAGTACCTACGCCGTAACACCAGGGGCGGAATCGCCAAGCATGTCGAGTGAGTTTCATAGTGACGTTTCCGTGACCGCTCTTGGGCAAACGCCGGGTGCGGGCGCCTCTCCGCGAAGCCTGAATATCAGGCGGCTGATCCGCATGCGCGGCCTGCTGATGGCGGGGGTTGTCCTGTCGATATCGAGTCCCGCGATGGTGGCGATCTGGCTGGTCATTCCGCGAGAGTACACCGCCAGCGCCGCGATTCGCTTTTCCAACACCCGGCATACGGTGTTGACGGATCTCGGAGGCGGCGCGATTTCCTCCGACTACGTTCGGCACGTGGAGACTCAGGTCAACCTGATCAAAGGCGCCGCGGTGCTGTCGTTGGTGTCTGGCCGCGAGGATATCCAGGCGCTGCCATTGATCAAGGTCCAGAAAGACCCCGAGCAGTTTCTAATCAACAACGTTGATGCCTCGCTGGAACCGGGCACGGAGTTGGTCACGGTATCGTTTCAGTCCGACAACCGGGATACGGCGATCGCCATCGTGAACGCCACAGTCCAGGAGTATCTGAAACTAGCCACCACCGCGGAGAAGACACGCAACGACGATATCACGCGTCAGCTAATTGAAGAGAAGAATACGCTGGAGGACAAAGTGGCGAGGCTGCGCGCGAATCTGGCCGCGCGCCGTGAGAACGTGGGCAGCGCGCAGTTGCCGGGTGAGAACAACGCGGATTCGGAGGTGCGCGCGTATTACGACGGGCTGTCCAAAGCGCTGGGCGATCAGACGAGCGCGGAGAAGGAGATCGAGCAGGTCCAGGGGTATTTGACGCGGCTGGAGGAACTCATGACCCAGCAGCGTGAATCGCCGCAAGACGCAATCTTCGAGTTTGGCGTGGAAGATGCTGTCAACAGCGACAGTTCGGTGTTGGTGCAGAAGCAGATGCTGGCCACGTCCGACGCCACGGTGACGCAAACGAAGAGCCGCTATCTTGAAGGGCATCCCCAGATCCGGGTTCAAGAGCAGGCGCGAGACGCAGTTGCCGCCGCCTTGAAACAGGCGGAGGCGGAGGCCCGCGCGAAGGTTCTGCTCTCTCGTTATGAGGAGACGAAACGGCAGTTCGCGACGGCGACCAAATCGCTGGAGGACGCCAAGGCGCGGGTAGCGCAATTCGACGCCGAGCTTCAGAGGCGGGCCACGGAATCACGGGATGTAGTGAAAGCCATGTCGGCGGTCCATGAGGAGGAGGACGCGCTCAAAGATGCGATGGAGGAACTGAAGCAGGTTCAGGAGCGCATTCGCGTATTGCACGTGGAAAGCAGGGCACCGGCGACGATCGAGGTTGCGAGCGAGGCGTTGGCGCCTTTCGCGCCCGACTACGGGCGGCGTTTCAAGATGATGGCGCTGGCATTCATGGGGTCGTGTTGCGCGGCGTTCGCCATCGGATTGTGGCGCGAACTCACCGATCAGCAGGTCCGTACTCCTCTGGACATCAGTTATTGTACGGACCGTCCGCTGATGGCGATGATTCCGCATCAGAGTGTAGAGCAGATTCCGGAGGGCAAGAATGCCGCATTGTTCACCGCGGAACATCCGGATTCGCGATCCGCGGACGAGGTCCGGCGCCTTCTCACGCGAATCATCTACCCTCCGGAGGGGTCGGCCGAGTTAAACACGTGCCTTGTGACATCGGCGTCCCGGGGTGACGGGAAGACCTCGCTGGCGTGCAATCTGGCCATCGCGCTTGCCCAAGCCAACCGCCGGGTTTTGCTGTTGGATGTGTGCGCGCGGCGTCCCGGAGTCGAGAATGCGCTTGGGATGCAACGGGACGTGGGTCTCAGCGAGATGTTCGCGAACCAGGTGAGCATGACGGATGCGATCCATCCGAGTCCTTTTCAGAACCTGTGGGTGTTGGGCCCGGGTATCCGGGGGAAGGAACTGATTGGCAAGCTTGCCTCCCGGGAAACGGTGGATTTTCTCGAAAAGGCCGAGGAAGCATTCGAACATGTCGTTATCGATACTCCGCCCGTCTTGTTGATGGCGGACGCCAAGCTGCTCGCGCCGGTGGTGGATGGAGTGATCGTGGTGGTGGGGGCCGAGGTTTCTACCTTGGGCATGGCTCGCCGGGCAATCACCGAATTGCAGCAGATTGGGGCAAACGTAATCGGCGTGGTGTTGAACCGTGTGAAGCATGTCCCTGGTGGCTACATGCGCCGCACCATGGATACGTACTACACCTACGATAGTGAAAACGGAACTGGCGCCGAGGCGGAGGAATCCCAAGTCGTCATTCGCTCCAAGGAAGCGCCATCCATTCTGCTCCTCGAGGAGAGTGATCCCCGGGTCCGGCGGGGCATGTAGTTAAGTCGGGCGCGCGCCAGTCCGCACCCACGTGGATCCTGTTTTCGATCACGACGCCGAAGCCGCGCCTCTGCACGCGCGATCACCCTGAAGCACCGCAAGGCGCGGGAGGCTTTGAGGGGGAAACTTGGCATTCGCGGTTTGCCGGCACGCTGGGTGGCGAGCGAGGGCTTGACGCATGCACGGGCGCGGCCCGCGCCGTGCGCCGAAGGTGGGTTTGGATGAATCGTTCAATCTGGAAGTGGCTGGTGGGGGGGCTGACTCTCCTGCTGGCGTTGGGGATCACAGCGTGGGCAGGTCTCGGTGCCTACCTGCACCATCGTAATGCAACGTGGCTGGAGGAAGCCGAAGCCGCGTATGCGGCGGGCGACTGGACCCTCGCCAAGCACCGCTTTGAACGTTATCTGCCTCAGGATCGTACCAACACCAATTTGTTGCTCAAATATGCCGACGCTTGCCGCCACATTGCCGCAAACCGGGTACAGTCGCTGCAAAGCGCCTGCGTGGCGTACCTGCAAATCCTCAGTCAGGACCCATCCAACCTGGACGTGCGCGGGCAATTACTGGACCTGTACCTGGACATGAGCGCGTGGGGCAACATTGAGTACTACGCCAGGCAATGGCTGGCCTCGAACCCACAAGACCCGGATTTGCGGTATTACGTGGCGCTGGCGCTGGACCGGATGGGGCAGCGGGACGAGGCGATGGAAAACTACCGGGCGCTGGCCGCGATGGGGACGGAGCACTCGGATGTTTACAGCAATTATGCGCGGCTCTTGCGCGATCGCGGGCTCGAGGATAAGGCGGATGAGGTGTACCGGGACGCTTTGGCGTCGCGTCCTCAGGACGCGCGCGTCCGGGTTGACTATGCGCGGCACATTGCCCGCAGCCGGGATTGGCGGCGGGTCGACGAGCTGCTTGCGGAGGCCTCGCGGCTTTCCCCCGGTGACCCATACGTGCTGATCGCAGAGGCCCAGGTTGCCAGCCTGCGGCAGGATTTCGACACGGCGATCGACCGGCTGCGCGCGGCCGTGGAAGAGGAGTACGAGCCCACGACCCTCATGCTCCTGGCGGGAGCGTATGTGGCCAAGGACGAATTTGCGAAGGCTATCGATTTGCTGAAGGGGGTTGACCCCCTGGTGCAGGCGGACTACCCCGTCATGCTCATCACGTTGGCCGACATGCAGTTCAGCCTGGGGCAAATCGAAGACGGGTACCAGACTGTGGCGCGCTACGAGGAAGCGTACCCTGGGCAATTGCCGGTCCAGGAGTATTTCGCCGCGAAGGAAATGCTCGTCAAGGGAGACGCTCCAGGCGCGGTGAAGAAACTACAGGCGGTGGTTGGCTTACGCCCCGGTTTCCATCAGGCACAGTACACGCTTGCGGTCGCCTATCTGAACTCGGGTGAAACGGCCTTGGCGCAAGGCGCTCTGGAAGCCTATCTGGCCAAGAACCCCAGCGACCTGCGGGCCCAGCGCCTACTTGCCCAGCATTTCGGGAGGCCGGAGACTTTGGATGCGACCGCGACGCGTGCCGCGGAACTGCTTCGGGATGAGAACGGCGACCCCGCGGCGCTTTACAGTACCGGGGTTGCCCTGTACCGGGCAGCCGAGCGCTCCGGGGCATTGGAGGCGCACGCGGACACTGCCGGGCAGGTGCTGGAAAGGGCGCTCGAAAGGAACCCGCACCAGGTTTCGACGTACTACGCGCTGGTGGAATTGGCGCTTGCGCGCGGAGACGCGGAGCGGGCGCACTTGCTGGTGCAGGATGCCGAGTCCCGGGGCATTGCGCCGGAGGAGCTTCGCAAAGCGAAGGCTGCGATCGCGGCAGATACCGGTTTGCCTGATGAGGCGCTCAAGCTCGCGCGGCAGGACCTGTCTGCCCGTGCCCCCACCCCTGCGGACGCGATTGCCTGGGCCGGTCTCCTGACGGCGCGAGGCCTGTACAAGGAGGCCATCGTTCTTCTGAGTGAGGTCGAAGGCCGGATGGAAAGCGCGGACGGCAAGCTGCAGCTGTCGCTGGAGCGGGCATCCATCGCGACGCGGCAAGGTGATGCTGGCGTGGCGACAGAATGGCTGCGAGAACTGGACCGCCGCATCGAGTCCGGCAATCCGCTGCGGCGGCGCTACAACACGGTCAAACTTCAGCTCATTCAGTCCACATTGTCGTCGCACGAGGGAAACGCCGCGGAGGCGCAGGCCATGATTGCGCAGGTTCGCGCGGAGGAACCCGACAATCCGGTTCTCCAGACGATTGACGGCTTCCTGATGTTGCGCGAGGTGCCACCACGCATCGATGAGGCGGAAGCGTTGTTCGAACAGGCGGCGGAATCCAATCCAAACAATGTCAACGCGCAGTGGGGGCTCACGCGTCTGGCCCAGCTTCGCGAGGATTTTCCGAAGGCGCTGACTCACGCCGAGCGAGCGGCCTCGCTGGCTCCCGACGAGCCAATGCTTCAGTTGCAGCTTGGTCAAATCCTCTTTGCATCGGGGCGCCGTCTTGAGGCAGAGAGGGCATTCGAGCGCGCGCTGAAGCTGAATCCGGACGACGTGCAGGCGTTGGAATCCCTGGCGATCAGTTTAATGGACCGCGAACAGACACGCCAGGCCCAGGTTGTGATGGAGCGGTTGGAGGCATTGGCCGCGCGATCGCCCGACGCCCAGGCCGCACTCGATGCGCTTGAGGGCCGGATCCTGATGGCGGAGGGCGACACCAGGGCCGCGGAAGACGTGCTTCGCGCCCAGTACGCGGCGAATCCGGATGACGCGGCCGTGGTACGGAACCTCGCCGTCGCCATCGCGAGGCAGGGACGCGCCGCGGAGGCGGTCGCGTTGATGCGGGAGTTTGCCGGCAAGCGGGCGTCCGAACCGGAGGTGTGGGTGAGTCTCGCGCAGTTCTATCTTGCGGAAGCGGGAACGGAGGACCTCCCGCAGGCTTCGACCGCCTTGACCCGCGCGCTGATTGCGGATCCTGATTATGTTCCCGCCCTTCGAACGATGTTGGACATACGGCTGCGGCAAGGCAACTTCGTGGAGGCCTTGGGCCTGACCGATCGCTACCTTCACAAGCATCCTAACAGTCCGGACATGCTCCACATCCGCGCACAGCTTCTGTTTGGCTCGCACGCCGACCTGCAGAGCGCGGAAGAGGCCGTGTCGCGTGCCATCTCCATGGACGAACGTCCGGAGTATCTGGCGACACGGGGAATGATCCTTCTCGCGAGAGGGGATGCGCAGGGCGCGCTGCGCGATCTGCAGACGGCCGCGATTGCCATGCCGGCCACCAGCGCGCGGATGGACGTTGCCATTGCCGATGCCTACCTGCGCATCGGGAATCTGGAGACGTCCAGGCAGTATCTCGAGTCGGCCACCCAGAAGGCCGCGGCGGGCGATGCCGTGGCGGGAGAACAGATCACGCGGGTCAAGGCCGCGCTCAAGCAACGGGAATCCGCTGCATGACAGCTCCATCCGAAACGCCGGTTTCCTCCAAAGGCCACGATTCCGCGGACGGGACGCCGCGTGCGTTGCCGCGCAGGCTGCTTCCGCTGGGCATTCTGTTCTCGGGGCTGTACGCGCTGCTCTATTGGCGTTCGATGCAGGATCTGTACTTGAATTGGACACTGACCGATTCGTACTACACGCACGGCTTTCTCGTCCCATTCATCAGCCTGTACTTTGTCTGGAGAGACCGGCGTGCGCTGGCCGCACTGCCGGCCGTCCCTTCACCGAGCGGGCCTGCGTGGATTCTCTTCAGCGGCATTCTGCTGTTGGCGGGCGAGTACCTCGGCTTCAGGGTGATTGCGGAGTTCTCCATGATTCCCATGCTCACCGGGATTTGCCTGGTGCTGCTTGGGGGCGCCTGGACCCGGCGGCTGTGGTTCCCGATTCTGTTTCTGCTGTTCATGATCCCGGTCCCTCCGTCGATGACGCAAAATCTGGCCCTCCAGCTCAAGCTGACAGCCGCCCACAGCGCCGTGGTGCTCGCGAACCTGCTGACCCTCCCCATGGTTCAAGATGGGTCGTGGGTGCACTTCGGCAATGACCGGCTTCTGGTGGGGGACATTTGCGGGGGACTGCGTTCCCTGATCGCTTTGCTCGCGTTGGGCGCGGTGTTCGCGTATATCAGCGCGGTGCGCGACTGGGCGCGCGTGATCATTCTACTCATGGCGGCGCCCATCGCGGTGGCCGCCAATGTCGTTCGCATCTTCTTTCTCTGTGTCGTGGGCTATTTCTGGGGCAGCGAAGTGGCGGGCGGCAAGGTGCACGACTACTCCGGCATTCTGATCTTTGGGGTGGCGATACTGTTGTTTTCCGCGCTCGAACTGCCGTTGCGCCGCATCGTGCCGCGCCATGCGGGCAAACAGGGTGCCAACATTGACAGAACTCCCGCGGTGAGCATGAACAAGGTAAGGGTTCTTACCGCGGTGGCGCTCGGGATGCTGGGGGTCGTGATTCTCCTGCATTTCGGGACTATGCGGGCCCAGAGCGCCGCGCACCTTGAAGCGCCCGCCCCGAAGGCATTTCAGATTCCTGCGGTCATTGTGGACTTCAAGCAGGAAGGCCTAGACTACGAGGTGGACGAGCGCACGAAGCAGTTGTTGGAGACGAGCACGATCCTGATGCGGACCTACCGTGCCCCGAATGGCCGCCCGGTGCTGCTGAGTATCGTCCACGCGGGAAATACGCGCAGGAGCCTCCATTTTCCGGAGGTATGCCTGGTGGGAGACGGCTGGGAGATCATCGAGCAGGAAAACGTCGCGGTTGGGATACTCTTCACGGCTCGCAGGTTGGTCCTGATGAAAGGGGACCACTACGAAGCTGTTTTGTACTGGTTCAAGACGGGAGACGAGGTGACCGGCGACTTCTTTCTGAATGCCTTTCATTGGACCAGGAACCAAATTACCTTTGATACGCCGACTTCTGCCATGATCAAGGTGAGTACGCCACTTGTGCCCGGCGGCGAGGCCGCCGCATTCAGCGCACTGGAGGATTTCGCGACGAAGTTTGCGCCCATCATGATGAGCGCCATCGACTAGGAGAAGGAAGGACTCATGAGAGCAATGTGTCAATTCCGGCGCCCCGCGTTTCGGGCGGCGAATCTTGCGCTGTGCTGCGTCGTGTTGTTGGGTGCGGGGTGCAGCGCACGCCGCAGTCAGCAGTATACGCAACAGGGTGAGACGTACCTCCTGCTCGGGAATCTGGAGGCAGCGGAGGGAGCGTTCAACCGGGCCTCCGAGCTGAACCCTCAGAACGCCCAGGCGAAGTTGGGGCTGGGGCGCACGCTCTGGTTGCGCAAGGATGCGGCCAGCGCGCTCATCAAGTACGAGGAAGCCTTGGCGCTCGATCCAAAGCTGGAGAAGGCCTACCTTGAGGCCACCCGGATTCACCTCGCCAGCAGCGATGTTGCGGGGGCGGAGGCGATGGCTGCGAGGTATGAAGGTGTGGACCCGGAGGCGGGGGGCATCCTCCACGCGTATGTCTTCAGGGAGACCGGGCGGGCTCAGGAGGCGATCGAACTCTTGAAGGGCCTTCGCGAGCGAATGCCCAAGTCCGTGGAAGTGCGCGTGAATCTCGCGTCCTCCTATTTGGTGGCCGGGCAAGCGGACAGGGCCGAAGCCGAGGCGAACTCCGTTCTTTCGGAGTTGGACGGCGCGTCACTGCCCGCGAGGATGCTGCTGGTTGATGCGTATGATCGGCAGGGCAAGACGGATCAAATCGTGGAGCAAATGCGCAGGCTGGCCGCTGAGAAGCCCGCCGATGAGAATCTGCAATTGGCGTTGGCGCGCAGCCTTCTTGCGAATGGGCAGTTTGAGGAAGCGGAGAAGATCGTGCGGCCCATTCTGGATCGAACACCGGAGTCTCCTTGGGCGAACTACGTCCTCGGCGCATGCCTCGTGCAGAAGGGCCAATATAGCGAGGCGGAGTCCTGTCTGGCCGCCGCATTTGGCGCGTTGCCTCATGATCCGGAAGTGACACGGATGCTGGCGCTTGCGCGTCAGGGTGGAAAGCCCGCCCCGCAGGAAAGTGCGCAGGCTCCGGGCCCTGGCGCGACGCCCGCCGAGACGGCTCCCGCTGAACAGTCGTGGCGTACGCTCTGGGAGGATGCCAGCTTGCGAACCCTGCTGAGCCGGCGCGAATCGTTCGGGACGCAGGCAGAGACCGATGAGAGCCGGGAGGTGCTCGCGCTATCCGCTTTGTTCACCCAGGATATCGAGCTTTCCAAGAAGTTGGCCGAGGCGCTTCCGGAGGCTTCGCCGGTCAAGGCATATGTGAACGCCCTTGCCTCGCGCGATAGCGAGGGAGTGAAGAAGGTGCTGGAAGGTTGGACGGAATCGACGCGCGACCGCCAGGTGTTGCGCGCGAACGCGCTCGGGTTTGCGCAGGCACTGGGAGGGGCGCGGGCCCAGGCGCTCGATACGTTGTCGCGGGCTATTGCGGACAATCCCGACAATGGGGTGGCGTATTACAACCTCGCTGCGATGTACCGATCCGCGGGCATGCCCCGGTTCGCCGCGGGCACGCTCCAAAAACTCATCACCCGGCACGGTAGCAACAGCGAGGCCCGGCAACTCCTGTACGATTCACTCACGGATGCGGGCATGATGCTGGAGGCGCGCCAATTGGCCGAATCCACCTATGCCGTGTTTCCTGAGGAACCTTTCGCGGCGATGATGCTCGCGCGGGCGTACCGGGACGCGGGGGAAATCGATCTGGCGACGGATGTTCTCAAACAGGGCGTGCTTCGGGCGCCGAACGCTGCTATCCTTTCCGTGGCGATGGCGGAAATTCAGCTCTACAATGAGCAGCTCGACGATGCGAAAGCGACGCTCGACACCCTGAAGGCCAGTCAGCAACTTCCTCAGCAAACGGCACTGCTCTCGGCTTTTCATGCGGCCGCCTCGGATTCGTGGAGTGAGGTCGAAAGCATCTGCCAGGCAAACGCGGGTGCGTTCTATCCGCTGTCCTTTCGCCTGCTGCATGTGGCGGCGCTTCTGAAGAGTGGGAAGGAGGCCGATGCCAGCGGCCCCTTGCTCAGTGCCGACGGGACGCCCATCGTGAGCCCGAGCACCCATGTGCTGTTGAAGGTCATGGGCAAATCGGAGGCGGAGTTGCCCCCGGATGACGCGGC
This sequence comes from Candidatus Hydrogenedentota bacterium, assembly GCA_020847495.1. Taxonomy (GTDB): domain Bacteria; phylum Hydrogenedentota; class Hydrogenedentia; order Hydrogenedentales; family SLHB01; genus JAHDWY01. The sequence continues at coordinate 13,947 of JADLCA010000362.1, forward strand.
CCTGGCTGAGGTACTGGCAAACCGTGCGCAGGAGCAGGCCGCCTTCGCATACGGCATGGCCTGCCGCGAGGCGCGATTTGCCCAGCGTGCCTTCGCGCTGTTCGATGCGCTCAACACGCAGATGCCGGCCAAGCCAAGGATAGTTGCGTATGCGCTTTCGTCTCTTGCCCGCGCGGGGGGGATGCCCGAGCGTGATGTGAAGGCAAAGAAGTACACAGAGGAGTATCCCGCGCTTGCGGCGGCCTGGATTGGGCTTTCGGAGGTGCTGCGCGCGCTGAAGGACACGGAAGGAGAACTGGCCGCATTGAAGAAGGCCGTCGAAGTCGCGCCGGATAGCGCGGAAGCGTGGCTGCGTTACGCACAGTATCTGGATGAGACGTCCGACCTGCCCGCCTTGCTGGAAGCGAACCGGCGTTTGGCGGCGCTGTTGCCCGATGATCCCTTCATTGCAAACAACCTTGCCTATTGCATCATGCAGACGAAAGGTGACGTGGCCGAGGCATTGGCGCTCGCGAAGGCCGCTTCGGAAAAGGCGCCGCGCAATCCGGAGATTATTCATACGCTGGGCCTCGCCCAGGTTCGCGCGGGCGACCTGGAGGAAGGCGCGCGCAACCTGAGCATGGCGCTGGAACTGCGCCCCGGCGACCCGACTTTGCTGCTCGACGCGGGGAATGTACTGATCGCGCTGGGCAAGGCGGAGCAAGGGCGCGCCTACGTTCAATATGCCATTCAATACGCGGATCAGCTTGGCCTGGACTTTCCCCGCCGGGGGGAAGCTGATCAGATCCTGGCACAGGGGTAGGCGCCGCGTGCGAGCCGTTCCCGAAGAGCGAGTGAGAGCATGAGCGGATCCATGGAGGGCGGTGTGCCCTGTTGCGATGACGCGCCCGAGGCGCGGGACGGTCTCCAGCCCGCTCCGCCGCACCGGCCTTCGCTCAAGGCACTTGCCATCCGCGGTTCGACGTGGACCCTGCTTGAATACGCCCTCAGCCAGGGACTGCGTCTGCTCAGCAACGTCATTCTATCGAGGCTGCTGTTTCCCGAGGTATTCGGCATCATGTTCCTTGTGAGCGTCTTCATGCAGGCGCTCGAGATGTTCTCCGATCTGGGCATCGGCCAGAGCGTCATTCAGAACAAGCGCGGCGAGGAGAAAGACTTCCTCGACACCGCATTCACCCTTCAGGTGTTGCGCGGGTTCGTCCTCTTTGTGTGCGGCACGCTCGTGGCATGGCCCGCCGCCTGGATTTATGGCAAGCACGAGTTGCTTTATCTCATTCCCGTGACGGCGCTGGGCGCAATCTTCACGGGATTCGGTTCCGCAAACTACCTGCTGCTCAACCGGCGCATGTGGCTTGCCCGGCTTGCGCTGATCAATCTCGGCACGCAGGTTTTCACGATCTGCTATACGGTGTACGTCGCGTGGCTTTGGCCTTCGGTGTGGGCGCTTGTCTTGGGCGGCGTCACGGCATGCGCGGTGAAGTTCATTGCCACGCACACGCTGTGTCCTGGGCCGCGCGACCGCTTCCGTTGGGACAAGGAGGCCGCGTGCGACTTGTTTCATTTCGGGCGCTGGATCTTCGTGAGCACTTTGTTCGGATTCCTCGCGTCGCGGGGCGACCAGTTGATCCTCGGCTACTTCCTGCCGACGGCCTTCTTCGGCGTCTACGGATTCGCTTCGTTCATTTCGCAGGGCGCTATTCAGGCGCTGTACACGATCGCGAACCGGGTCCTCTTTCCCGTCTACAGCAGACTCGCGGAGTCCGGGCCGGAGCACTTGCGCGCAAAGATGTTTCGTGTCCGCGCCGTGCTCATGGTGGTCAGCGTCCCGCCGGTCTGCGTGCTGGCGATCTTCGGGCCACAGCTCGTTGGATTGCTTTACGACGCGCGCTATCAGGACGCGGGCTGGATTCTGCAGATCCTGGCCGCGGGCGGCGTGGCTAGCGTCATAGGAAGCACGACGGGTCCGGTGTTGTTGGCCGTCGGCGATTCGTTCCGCTTCATGATCCTGATGGCCGCCCGAATGACCTTTCTACTCCTTGCGATGGCTCTTGGCGGGTACTTCTTCGGGATGAAGGGACTCATCGTGGGCGTGGCAGCCCCGGACCTCATGATGTATCCCGTGCTGACGCTCTGCATTCGCAAACACGGCGTGTGGTTTCCGTGGCTGGACCTCGCGGGATTCTCGTTTGCGGCCCTATGCATAGGGATCGGGTGGATGCTATGGAATTGAAGCCGGCCGCTCCTAGTCTCTCCGTGCTGATGCCCGTCTACAACAACGCCCGGCACCTCCGGCCCGCGGTTGA